>JADHVS010000131.1 GCA_016783865.1 Bacteroidales bacterium | reverse complement strand
ACCCCGCAGCAAGCTGCGGGGTTAGCGAGCGCAGGATTCAACAGACACCTATGAAAAGAATAATTATAGTCCTTTCGATTTCCGCTTTACTGGCAGCCTGTACACATACCAGTGAAGATCCGAATATCACCAAACAAGAGCTTAAGGTGCATATGGATTTTCTTGCATCTGACTCATTGAAAGGCAGATATCCCGGCACACCTGAAGACGCAGTAGCTGCTGATTATATCCTGGGCGAGTTTGTCAAGGCCGGGCTTAATACTAAATCACCTTTTGGTCTTCAGGAGTTTGAAGTTATCATGTCGCTGAAAACCGGGGAAAACAACCATTTCGTATTTAACGATATACAAGCTGTTACCGGTGAAGATTTTACCCCGGCTCCTTTTTCTGCAAGCATTAGCGGATCAGGTGAGGTTGTTTTTGCCGGTTACGGTTTTGAAATTGATTCGGATGAACTTCTATGGAATGATTATATGACCATTGATCCGTTGGGCAAATGGATAATGGTATTGCGTGGCAATCCTGAAATGGACAGCACCTCCTCTCCTTTTGATCCGTATAGCAATGACAGGGATAAAGCTATGTTAGCAGGTGATAAAGATGCTGCAGGACTGATCCTTGTGTCGGGTGAAAAGTTTGATCCCGAAGATAATCTCATGAGCCTCAAATCAAGGGAAAGTGCAGTCAGTATACCGGTTATACATATTACCCGAAATCTGGCCAACCAGCTCTTGGAGAAAAGTGGAAAAAGCATCTCTGAAATTGAGAATGAGATGAATGAGCGGCGAATACCGGTCAGCTTTAATACCGGGACTGAACTTAATGCTGAGACTGAAATAATCCCGGAGAGCAAAAATACATACAACGTAATCGCACTACTGGAAGGTACACATCCCGATAAAAAACAAGGGTATATTGTTCTTGGTGCCCATTATGATCACCTGGGAATGGGCGGACCTGCCAGCAGCAGCCGTGAGCAAGATACAGTTGGTGTCCACTATGGTGCAGATGACAATGCGTCAGGTGTCATTTCCATGATAGAAATAGCGGAAAAACTGGCTTTATCTGAAAATAAGCCTGACAGAAGTATTTTATTTATTGCCTTTGGGGCAGAAGAGTTGGGACTAATCGGATCAAAACATTATGTGGATAATCCATGTATTCCAAATGAGAGCATAGATTTGATGGTGAACCTGGATATGGTTGGGAGATTGCGCGAGAACAAGTTACAGGTTAATGGTTCAGGGACTGCTTTGGAATCAGAAGAGATAGTAACCAGGATAGCCAGTGACAGCTTTAACCTGTCCTTCAGCCCGGGCGGGTTTGGAGCGTCTGACCATTCCTCATTTTATAGTAAAAATATACCTGTCCTGTTTATTTCCACCGGAGTTCATTCATATTACCATACAACACAGGATAACGAGGAGAAAATAAACTATGAAGGACTAATTAAAACTTCTGACCTGGTCGGTGATATTATTCAGGAAATTGCTCAGATGGATTCCCTCCTCACTTTTCAGGAATCAGGTCCAAAGGAAAGATACACTGGAAGACAAAGCAGAACGAGGGTTACCCTTGGGATTATGCCGGATGTTACATCGACGGATGAAACGGAAGGTATGGGCGTTGAATTTGTTACCCCAGGAAAGCCAGCCGATCTGGGTGGCATGAAAAAGGGAGATTTAATCATTGCTGTGGAAGGAAAGGCTGTGAATAGTGTATACGATTATATGTACCGGCTGGGTAAGCTTAAAAAGGGCCAGCTGATTATTGTTACTGTTAAAAGAGACGAAGAAAAACTTGATCTGTTAATACAACTTTAATTATAAAAATTTAAACTTGTGAAAAAATATCTTATCTGGATCATTACTGTACTTCTCACGCTATTTGCTGCAACATACCAGCGTGTTACCGGACCCACTTATCCAAAATCCTATTCGGTAGAAGTGGAAAGTACAACATACTCTGTCAGGTTTCCCAGGTCACATGGTGGAGACACTGATAAAAGAATCAGGATCCCCGTTGAAAATTCGAATATTGAAGGAAAAATAGTGTTCCGTCGCTTCCCGACCAAGGAACCCTGGGATACCATACAGATGGAAAAGGATAATAAATACCTGGCAGGTCATTTGCCTGGCCAGCCCCCTGCAGGGAAATTGGAATATTATGTCCTGCTTGGTTCAGGCAACACCGACGTTCAGGTAAATCCCAATCCTGTTGTAATCAGATTCAAGGGGAGTGTACCGGGCTGGGTGCTCATACCACATATCCTTTTCGTATTTGCTGCCATGTTGTTTTCTTCCATTTCGGGTTTCTTTTCCATCTTCAGGTACCCCAAATACAAGCTCTACGCCTACCTTACTGTGATAATGATTGTAGTGGGCGGATTTGTTCTGGGCCCTGTTATTCAGAAATATGCCTTTGGTGCTTTCTGGACAGGATTTCCCTTTGGTCAGGACCTGACAGACAACAAAATTCTATTTGCCTTTGTTTTCTGGCTGGCCGCCATCATAGGAAATATCAAGAAAGAGCGCCATTGGATGGTGATTTTGGCAGCATCTCTTTATCTGGTGATTAACTTCATACCACACAGCCTGCTGGGATCTGAACTGGATGTTGAATCGGGTGAGGTGATTACAGGAATGATACCCTTCATATCTATTTTCTGATTTTCATCTTGCTAAAGTACCAGGATATTTGAATTGAAGCTCCTCGCCGCAAGCGGCGCTAAACCCATTCCTCCTCTAATATTTCACCCTTGATGGATACGACCAGCGCTTTGACAGGAACTTTTCTTGATGCTGCAGCAACAGCTTCCTGTGCCAGTTGAAGTAATCCACCACAACACGGCACCTGCATCATCATTACAGTCAGGGTATTGATACCGGCTTCATCAATCATTCTCCGCAGTTTTTCCTTATAAATATCGAGGCCTTCATCCAGTTTAGGACAGGCGATGGCAAGGCTCTTTCCTTTGAGGTATTTCTGATGAAAATCCCCAATTGAATAGGCTACACAATCGGCTGCCAGAACCACATCGGCCTGCTGAAAACAGGAGGCGTTTGGATTGATCAGGTGCATCTGTACAGGCCAGTGGGTTAGTTCAGAATGACCGGAAACCATCTGGTTGCTATCCACTTTCATACCTTCCTGCTGGAAACTCATTTCGCGGACCCCGGGACAACCGCCCCCACTATGGTTATGAACGGTATGGATAACCTCCTTCACATCGAATTCAAGCTCAGAAACATGATTGTTAAGGTACTCGATCGCTTCTTTCAAAAAGTCTGTTTCGTTATGATCTTTAAGATGCTGCATATGTGCAATCACAGTGTTTTGGCCTTTCTCCACCATGATCTCCATGACCTTGGTTTCATTGTAGGGCTCAGCCTCCCGCTTCTCAATAGTAATGGCTCCCTGGGGACAATGCCCGAGACATGCTCCCAATCCGTCACACATCAGGTCACTGATTAATCTGGCCTTGTTATCAATAATCTGTAAGGCTCCTTCATGGCATGATGGAACACAATCACCGCACCCATTGCACAATTCCTCATCTATATTTACTATTTCTCTTTCCATGGCTGTAAGTATCTGAATTTATACAGACAAATGTAGGTTGCACTATATAAATTATGTGTAACATTTGTTACAACCTGATCTATTTTATTTATTTTGGAGAAAAATTATTCAAGATGTTAGAGCAATTAGTAAAAACTCCAATTTTCAAAGGGCTTGGTTCCAGCAAACTGGAATCGCTGCTGGCTTCTATACCCCATCAGGTAAAAAAATACAGGAAGAATGATATCATCGCCTATGCAGATGATGAATTAATCAGCCTGTTATTTGTTCTCGAAGGCTCCGTTAAGGGGGAGATGGTTGATTTTTCAGGAAAAACAATTAAGATTGAGGACATTGAAAGCCCGCGGCCACTGGCACCGGCATTTCTTTTCGGAAGTAATAACAAGTATCCTGTGAATATTGTCGCCAATAATGATGTTGTAATCTTGTCGATCCCGAGACAGTCACTTATCAGGTTGCTTCAGCAGAACGAATTGGTTCTCAGTAATTTCCTGGATAACATCTCCAACCGGGCACAGTTTCTATCCAATAAGATAAAATTCCTGTCGTTTCAGTCAATTAAGGGTAAAATCGCGCATTTCATCCTGAAAGAAATGCAAAAAACAGGATCCTCTGATGTCCATTTACCTGTAACACAATCCGATCTTGCGGAACTTTTTGGAGTGGCCCGTCCATCTGTTGGCAGGGCAATTAAGGAAATGGACCGTGAAGGTCTGATCCGTTCGAAAGCCAGCAATATCAAGATTCTTAACAGGGATGGATTATCTGCCCTGCTTAAATAGGTATAAAAGTATTTACCTGAAAAAATGTTTAAATTGCAGCACTTCAAAAAATTCATCGTCTATTATAACGGAATAAGATGTTAAGCGATCCTGCGTATCCCAATATACATCAGAAGTTGATTACCAAATGCAGGAAAGGCGACCGTAAAGCCCAATTTGAGATATACAGGCTGTATTATAAATCGATGTATAATACAAGTTTGAGAATTGTGAAGGATCCGCAGGAGGCTGAAGACATCATGCAGGAATCATTTTTATCTGCATTCAGGAAAATTGAGACCTACGAGGGTAAGGTGAGTTTTGGTGCATGGTTAAAAAAAATCGTCATCAATAATTCCCTGGATGTGATAAAAAAACGGAGATTGCTCTTTGAAGAATTGAGTGAAGATTACGCACAGCTTGCTATGCAGGAGGAGGCGCTCGATGAGGAATTGCTTGTACAGCAGACGGACCTGATACGGGAAGCGATTCAAAAACTTCCGGATGGGTACAGGGTAATCCTTTCGCTTCATTTACTGGAGGGATATGATCACGAAGAGATTGCGGAAATTTTAAACATCAGCAGTTCCACTTCAAGATCACAGTTTTTCAGGGCAAAACAGAAATTATTAAGGTTACTTAAATAAAAGGTTACATAATCGATATGGATCATCTTAGAAATAAACTTTCTCAGCAACATAAAACATTCAATGTTGCTGAACCTTCTGAAGGGCATTTCGAAAGGTTTCGGGAAAAACTGGGACCGCCAGATGCCATGCAAAAACCTGGAATTTCCTATTACCTGAAGGTGGCTGCGATCATTGCAGGTGTGTCGGTATCGAGTATTCTGATTTATGAAATGCTGAGGCCGGATAACATCAGCGAATCGTATACGTTTGGCACCCTGTCGCAGGAATTCAGGGATGCTGAAGATTATTATCTGAACACAATTAAAGCAAAATATTCAGAAATAGAGAAATTACAATTTGAAGATCCTGCTCAGAAAAAGCTTATCCTGGATGAGCTGGAAGAAATGGATCAACTTTACAATCAACTGATTAAAGATTTCAATACAGATCCGGATAATGAGATGGTGGTCAATGCCATGATCCAGCATTACCAGATGAAAATCCAAATCTTAAATAATATCCTGATACAACTTGAAGAAATAAACTTATTAAAATCAAATCTTAAGAGTCATGAAAACACAGAAATTTAAAATCCTTGCACTTGTTTCCCTGTTGTCACTTTTATTGATGCCTTTAGCCAGGGCTCAGGATGAAGTTACAAAAGAGTTCCATGAGTCATACAGCGCCGACAACAGCACAAAGCTGGTAATTGAGAATATGTATGGGAACATCGACATCAAAGACTGGGATCAGAACCAGGTAAAAATTGATGTCATCGTTAAGGTAAAACATTCAAACGGTGAAAAAGCTGACAAGATCCTGAGTTTCATTGATGTAGTTATCAGTGAATCAGGTAACGAAATTAAGGCGGTCACCAATTTTGATGACAAATTTAGAAACCTGAGAAATGACAATTCGGAAATATCTGTTGACTATTCTGTGCAGATGCCGGCTGAAATAAGTATTGACATATCCAATAAATACGGTAATGTATTCATCAGTGAGGTAACCGGACATGCAGTGGTAACTGTTAAATATGGTAATCTGCAAGCAAACAGGATAATGCGCGGAAAGGAAAAACCACTGTCCGAGGTTAACCTGAAATATACCGATGCGGCCTCTATTGAAGAAGCTGACTGGCTGAAGGTAAACATGAAATATGCACACTTGAACATCGACAAAGTGAAAGCCCTTGTTCTTGTCAGCGGATATTCAGAGGTCAGTGTTGATGAAGCGAGCTCTATTGTTTCAGAGGCGGCCTATGACGAGTACAGGTTTGGTAGTCTGGATAACTTCGTGACCACAATGAAATACTCCAATGTTAAAATTGAAGAGGTTGCCGATGAACTTAACTGTGAAACAAAGTATTCAGACTTCAAAGTGGGCTACATGCCTGCAGGATTTGAATCTGTTAAAATTAATAACGAATATGGAAGTTTTAAGATTGGGATTGATGAGGGCGCATCTTATAAGCTGGATGGTGAAGCCAGCTATGCCAAGATTAGTTATCATGAGACAGGCAAGGTGAGCAGAATTAGTGAAAACAACAGCATGACAGTAAGCGGCACAGTGGGTAATGATTCTAATACAAAATCGTTTGTTAAGGTTATTACCAAATATGGCAGTGTTCAGTTAGACGACTAATACATAATACTTCATTTGAACCGCAGAAACCGGCTAATCCTGGTCTCTGTGGTTTTTTTTTGCTAATATTATATCTTTAGGGTATAATTGAAGCTCCTCTCCCCGAGTACCCGGGGGGAATGCGCTTGCAGTATTAAAATCCTGAATGATGAAACGAATATTAGCTCTGCTTAATTTCCTTGTACCGGTCCTCTTTTGTTTATCAGTACAATCACAGCAAAACTTTGCGATTGTTATCCACGGAGGGGCCGGAAATGTCATACCTGAAAATTATCCTGAAGAAAGGCAAAAAAAGTACACTGATGTGCTGGAACACGCCCTGGATACCGGGATCCTCATTCTGGAACAGGGAGGTACCAGTATCGACGCAGTCGAACAGGTTATCATCATCCTTGAAAACTCACCCCTTTTCAATGCTGGTAAGGGGGCGGTATTTACAAATGAAGGGAGGAATGAACTGGATGCGTCTATTATGGAGGGAAAAACATTGAACTCAGGGGCAGTAGCTGCCGTAGGTGACATAAAAAATCCGATTCGGGCCGCCAGAAAAGTAATGGAGGAATCTGAACATGTGCTGCTGATAGGTAACGGAGCATCCAGGTTTGCTGCTGAACACGGACTCGAGATAGTCGACAGCAGCTATTTCTATACCGAACAGAGATGGAAATCTCTTGAAAGGATCCGTAAAACATCCGAAGCCGAAAAATATGGAACGGTTGGATGTGTTGCGTTCGACCAGGAAGGTAACCTGGCTGCCGGAACTTCCACCGGTGGGATGACCAATAAAAGATACGGCCGGGTGGGTGACGCGCCCATCATTGGTGCCGGAACCTATGCTAATAATAATAGTTGTGCCGTTTCCGCAACCGGTCACGGGGAATTCTTTATAAGGTATACGGTTGCTCACGACATCTCAGCATTGATGCAATATGCTGATCTGTCCCTGCAAGAGGCAGCCAGCAAGGTTATCCAGGAAAAATTAAAAAATGCTGGAGGAATGGGTGGGATCATTGCCATCGATAACCAGGGAAATATAGTGATGGAGTTTAACACATCAGGTATGTTCAGGGCTTTTGCGAATGCCTCGGGTGACAGGGGTGTTCTAATGTTTAAAGAATAGGTTGCAGGTTACAGGTTGCAGGTTACAGGTTGCAGGTTACACCCACAGATCACTGATCACCGATCACCGATTTACCGATCACTGATTTACCGTTTCACAATGAACCAGGGATTCAGAAGATCGGTTTTATTGTAATACATCATCTCGCCTGTATCATTTCTGGTGACCGTACAGCCTGCATTTATTGCCAAACACTGACCGGCTGCAGTGTCCCATTCCATGGTGGGACCAAAACGGGGATATATATCTGCATTCCCCTCGGCGACAATACATATCTTTAATGCACTACCCTTTGATACCACAGTAACATTGCGGTGTTCTTTTTCTAATTGCCTGATAAACAGCTCAGTTTCTTCATTTCTATGCGACCGGCTTGCCACAACAGTAAAGTTCCTGGTGGTCGCAAATGGTAATTTTTCAGCCAGGTTAATCATTTGAATAAGGTCAGGCAAATCATTTTTGCCAGTATATGTCAGTTGAACTTTGTAGGAACCAATAATATTTGAAGCAAAATAAAGATCACCAGATACCGGGACATAAACCACGCCAGTTACCGGATGTCTATCTGAGATTAAGGCTACATTTATTGTGAACTCACCATTTCTCTTTAAAAACTCCTTGGTCCCGTCCAGCGGATCAATCATCCAGAATCGATCCCAGGACAACCTTTCTTTATTCTCCGGATTTTCCCCTTCTTCACTCAGGATGGGTAAATGACTGCCAGACAAGATATCTGTCAGGATTTGATGAGATGCCGTATCGGCTTCGGTCAGCGGGCTGTTATCCGCCTTGTATTCAGTTTGCACATTGGACTGATTGTAGACCTCTAATATCCTTGCTCCTGCTCTAACTGCGGCATATACCGCTAATTCCAAATTCTGTCTGTCTTCACTGACATCACTCATCTTACAGATAAATTACAGATAGGATAATGACTGTCACCACCATATAAATAATGGTCAGGGGTGCCCCCACCCTGAAAAAGTCCCGGAATGAATAACCACCGGGGCCATATACCATGAGGTTGGTTTGAAATCCAATCGGGGTCATAAAATTTGCAGCTGCAGCATAGGCTACAATCAGGACAAACGGGATGGGATTTAAGTCAAGATTGACTGCAGTAGTCAGGCTGATGGGAAAGATGATGGCAGCGGCTGCTTTACTGGTGATATAGGCTGCCAATATACTGGTAATTATGAATATTCCTACTAGCAATCCTATCTTTCCCAGGGGCATAAAGACCGAAATAATACCTTGGGCAATCATGTCAGCTGCACCGGATTTTATCATAGCTGTTCCTAATGCAAGAGAAAGGACAATGATTATCCCCAGGTTGAAATCAATGCTCCTGGGTAATTCTTTTGGAGCGACTAACTGGAACGCAAGAGAAATAACAACCAGTACAAGCAAACTGATGAACAGAGGGACCAGTTGAAACGCAGACAAAACAATGGCTAACAACAATCCTCCCAGCATGGTATAGGTCTTATACCAGTCATATTTAATGATCTCACGAACCTTTGAAATGAAATAAAATTCTGTTGTATTTATGGTTCTGGCAACAAAATCGCCACCAGCATAAAGCAAAAGAACATCACCAGCCTTAAGCTCTACTTCGCCAATTTTACCCCTGATATGCTCACCGTTTCGATGGACCGATATAATCGCAGCATCATATTTGCTTCTGAAATTTGCCTCTCTTACTGTTCTATTGATCACTCCTGAGTTTTGAGATACAACAACCTCAATTATCTCCGAACGCTTCTTTCTTGCATACATACCCACTTCGGGTACCGTTATACCTGACAGGTTATGGATCAGGTCAGCAATTACATCAGGATCGCCTGCAAATATTAAGACATCTCCCCTGTCAAGCAGTAATTCGGGACCATACTCCTTGATCTTTAAGCCCCTGCGCCAGATCTCAACCAGATCGATGCCCTGTTGTTTCTTTAGTCCTGACTCTTCGACCGTTTTCCCTATAAAGTGGGATTTTTCCGGGATTTTTGCTTCGATAAGATACTCCCTGGTCTCAGTCGAAAATTGGGTAATAACATCGGGTTTTGACTTTAGCAACTTATCCCCCAGGAAAAGCATATAAAAAATTCCAATTACAATCATAGGAACACCTACTGCAGCAAAATCAAATATTCCCAGGGGTTGTAAATCGGATGAGATGGTCTGATCCACCACCAATCCATTTACGATCATATTGGTAGATGTTCCAATCAGTGTGGCACAACCACCAAGGATAGCGGCATACGAAAGGGGCATCATAAACTTGGATGGGGAAATGTTATTCTTTTTACACCAGGCATGAACATATGGAATCATTACTGCTACCAGGGGTGTATTATTCAGGAAGGCAGAAAAGCATGAGATAAGTATGACCATCCGGCTGAGAAATCCACGGTAATTTTTTGCCGATTTAAAGAACCGGTCGAAGATTAATTCCATGATCTGGGTTCTCCGGATAATCTCTCCCACCACTAATAACAATAATACAACAGCTACCTGCTCATTGGCGAAGCCCTTTAATATTTCACTTGGGGTTAATACACCAAAGACACCCAGAACGAGCACTGCAATCAGAAAAGTAAAAGCCGGACCAAGGATTTCCCGGTACAGGGAGACCAGTATAAAAATAATGACGACAAAGACCAGTATCAGGTCAAAATTTACCATACGGGGCAGTTATGAATCAACTCCATAAAATCCGCTTTAAAAGCAGGATATGGTTACCTAGAAAGATATAAAAAATTCGGCACCAAAATTAATGTTGTAAAAAAAAAGCTAAACCTCGATCCGGGATTTAAATGGCAAAAAGGTCATAAAATCAGCATGGTGAACTATGCAGGCTTCAACAGAGCGTTTAACCAGGTCTCCTTCACCGGCATGTGCTGCAATGATATGGCAGACTTCAGGAGGCAATCCGGCCTCTTCCGCGAGGGAGACACCAGAAAATGGATGGCGTATGTATTTACCATATTTCCCCTGTACTAACCGACCGTCTTTCCAATCATATTCAAGTAGTTTTCCAACATCAGACAGGATAGCTCCGGCAATCAATACATCCATATTTACCGGCAATTCATCTTTGAAGAATTTATTCATCTGTGTACCACAATCCCTTGCAATGTGAACAACACTTCTCTTATGGGTCATAAAGCTCACGTTGAGATCAGGTACCAATAAAGTAAATGGGATCTTCTCCAGGTCGGCTGCGGAAAGGGCACTTCTTTTCAGTGCTATTTCCCAGGTCAGGGCGGTTTTTTGCCTGAGTTCAGAATCTTCAATCCATTCCAGTTCAGGCCATAGGTCAAACACATCTTGATTCATAGGTAAATATTTTTAGTTACTTACTACTGTTCAGTTCAGGTTCTGAATGATGGCATCGGTCATTTCAACAGTGGATGCGGCCCCCATTCTGATCACTTCCTCCTTACCGGGTAATTTTAGCATATCGTAGGTACGGACCTTCCCCTCGGCTATAACAGAGGCAATTGCATTGCGTATCATGCCGGAAATTTCAGTTTCATCCAGGTGGTCGAGCATCATACAGGCAGATTCCATCATGGCGATTGGATTAACGATTGAAACTTCATAATCTGCATACTTAGGCGCCGATCCATGGGTTGGTTCAAATACCGAAATTTCTTCACCCAGATTCGCACTGCAAGCAAATCCAAGTCCCCCGATTAAACCGGCAAATCCATCCGAAACGATATCCCCGAACATGTTACCTGCCACTATAACACCGTAGTTTTCGGGATTTTTGGTCAACCACATCATCTGGGCGTCGATATTGGTATTCCATAGCTCTATCTGAGGAAATTCATTCTTTTGTATCTCCTTGGCCAGCCTGAACATCAATCCAGATGTTTCCCGGATCACATTTGGCTTTTCACAAAGAGTAACAGAAGGGTAGTTATATTTTACCGCATAATTGAAAGCAGCCCGCAGTATCCTTTCGGTTGCCTTACGTGTAAATATTCTTGTTGAGACTGACAATTCCTCCCGTGGCACATCTGCAAAGTTTTTTAGAAATTTTGGATGGGATAAAAGGGCTTCATATACCAGATCCGGCGGATTTGACCACTCTACTCCTACATACAATCCCTCTGTATTCTGCCGGAAGATCACGGCATCAATCATGGGTTCTTCAACCTGGCCCTTGCTGCTTAGTCTGACAAAATTCAATGGATTACCTTTATATGAACGACAGGGCCGGATGCAAATATCCAGGTTAAAATGCTGCCTTAATCCAACAATAGGACTTGAATATACAAGTCCCTTTCCCTGGAGGCTTTTATCCAGCTCGGTGGCCGCCTCTTCCTTTGGTTTTGAGGTAATGGCACCAAACAGTCCTACTTTATATTCTTTCAGGAGCTGTATAGTTCTGTCAGGCAGCGGATTACCCTCTTTTTTCCAGAATTCCCAACCAATATCAGATTCAATATATTCAGCATTAAAACCAGCTGCATTCAGCACCCTGAGTGTTTCGTCGAGAACCATTCTGCCAATTCCATCGCCAGGGAGTGTTACAATTGTTCTTTTTTTCATTGGTTTAGCATTTCTGGTTGAATCCTGCGAGCGCATTGGCTCCGCCGAACTCAGAGGTTTGTTTGGCTCCGCCGAACTCAGAAACTCGTTTCCCCGCTGCTTGCGGCGGGGTTAGCGAGTGCAAAAATAATAATAATAATAATAATAAAGGATCGAAGATTGGCTTCGCCGAACTCATAGGTTTGTTTGGCTTCGCCGAACTCACAGGTTTGTTTGGCTTCGCCGAACTCACAGGTTTGTTTGGCTTCGCCGAACTCACAGGTTTGTTTGGCTTCGCCGAACTCACAGGTTTGTTT
>JADHVS010000130.1 GCA_016783865.1 Bacteroidales bacterium | reverse complement strand
TCCTGCGAGCGCATTGGCTTCGCCGAACTCACAGGTTTGTTTGGCTTCGCCGAACTCACAGGTTTGTTTGGCTTCGCCGAACTCACAGGTTTGTTTGGCTTCGCCGAACTCACAGGTTTGTTTGGCTTCGCCGAACTCAGGAACTCGTTTCCCAGTAACTTGCTGCGGGGGATTGTAACATCTATTCCTTTACAAACTCTGTATCCAGCAAATGCCTGAACCAGAATTTGAGCTGTAATTGCCTGAGATGCTGGCCTTTAGGTCCGCCCCAGCCATGGCGCACGCCCGGGTAAAACATCATTTCAAAATCCTTGCCCAGGTCCTGCAGCTTGCTGACCAGCTGGATGGAGTTTTGCAAGTGTACATTGTCATCCATGGTTCCATGTGTAATGAGCAGGTACCCTTTATAATTCCCGGCATGAGTCATGACAGAGCCGAATTCATATCCTTCCGGGTTCTCTAACGGCGTATCCATGAAACGCTCGGTATATACATTGTCATACAATTGCCAGTCGGTACCAGAGTAATTAGCTATACCATAATTGAAATAATCGGCACCATAGGTTAATGCCATGCAGGTGGTATAACCACCATAACTGCCACCAGTTATTCCAATCTTATCACCATTAATAAAGGGCTTTTCCTCGAGCCACTTAACCACTTCAATATAATCGTGCATTTCCCACTTTCCGAGGTTACGGTGCATTTCATCCAGACCTTTCTTCCCAAAATGTCCCGAAGCCCGATGGTCCATCGATACCATGATGATGCCCTGTTGCGCATACCAGAACTGGCTCATGCCCCATGGAAAACGATTGGCAATAAAACCGGCATCGGGACCGCCATAGATCGAAATGATTACAGGATATTTTTTATTCTCGTCGAAACCGGGAGGAAGGATCAAGGTGACGGGCAATTCATAACCGTCGTCAATCTTTACCCTGAACAGTTCCACCTTGCCCAGATCATATTCATCCATTTCGGGTGCTTTGGTATCAGCAACAAGACGGATTGATTTGCCTTTTGTATCAAAAATTTCCACTTTGGTGGGTGTGGTCAGGTTGCTGTAGGAATCGGTAAAGTATTTTCCTCCGGGGGATACCGATGCGCTGTGCGAACCGGGTATGGTGGTCAGTTTTTTCAATCCCTTGCCATCCAATTTAATGCTGTAGAGGTGGGATTCGGTAGATTCCCCACCTGTACCGGTAAAGAATACGGTTTTGGTTTTCTCGACCACCTGCTCGATGCCTTCAATCCTCCACCCAAAGTTGGTCACCTGGTTCACCAGGTTTCCTTCGAAATCATAATGGTACAGGTTCCTCCATCCGGAGCGGTCGCTGCGAACGAGGAAACCTGTGCCATCACCCAACACATAAATGTCAGTAAAAAAATCAACCCATGTCTTGTTTTGTTCGTGGTAGATCTCTTTTGATTCACCTGTATTTGGATTACCGGCCATAAATCGCATGTCGTCCTGTCCACGGTTCAGGTGCTGGTAGACGAGGATCTTTGAATCGGGCGACCAGAAGGGCCAGGCCACGTAATGGTCATCGGCTTCGGTATCATCGAGCCATAGCGTTTTGGCATCAGCCAGGTTAACGACTCCCAGCTTCACAAGCGGATTAGGATCACCCGATTTGGGGTACCTGGTTTTTTCCAGTTCACCGTGCTGTCCTTCCGACCTGTAAATCGGGAACATCGGGACGGGTGAGTCGTCGAACCTCAGGTAGGCGATCATTTCACTGTTGGGGGCCCACCAGAATGCACTGTATCGTGAAGCTCGGCCCAGGATCTCCTCATAGTATACCCACGATGCCCAACCATTGTAAACCAGTTCATCCCCATCGGTGGTAAGCCTGGTCTCCTTTCCCGATTCAAGATCGATTACATAAAGGTCATGATCGCGGGTAAAAGCGACCTTTTTCCCATCAGGTGAAAAGGTCGGATTATTTTCTTCCGGTTCATTTTCACTGAGCCGTTTAAATTCTTTACTGGTTGCATTGAAATAATAAAGGTCATTCTCCTGGCTGAAAATATGCTTCTGATAGTCATCCGTATTGGCTTCACTCCTGGCCAGGTTAAAGCCCTCAGGCAGATCGTCTTTGAAATCTGCATAATTAAAGAAGACAGTTTCTTCTCCTGTGACCGCGTGTACTTTGACGATAGAACCGCCACCCTGTTCCCTTTTCATTTCGAGGTAGTAGGTGTCGTCAAGCCAACCCATAGGTCTTGACGGGAAGGAGGTCAATCTGGGTTCCCCGTATTCAAATGCCTGCTCGTAGGTTAGTTTTTTCTTTTGTGCCAGGCCTGCCTGGAATACAAACAGCAATACCAGTGCCACTGGTACGATAAATCTGGAATGTCGTA
Source organism: Bacteroidales bacterium (assembly GCA_016783865.1). The sequence goes on along the minus strand of JADHVS010000130.1, from coordinate 10,230 downwards.
ACATAATTCAAGGTTTTAGATTGAAGGAAAATGTGAAGGGATAAATGTAGGAAAAATTCATGAATCGAGTGTGTGGGTGTGGGTGTGGGTTATTGTTCTATTCGGCTTTATATTCCAAACCTTCCAGGGGGTTGCCGCTGAGGTCGCAGACAACGGCTGCGGCAGCCCAGCCACCATTGCCCTGGGTGATTTTCATCATCAGGGTATTCGCGCCTTCATTCAAATGAATACCAAATGCATCCTCTCCTTCCTGAAAACCACGCTGCACATCATTCTGATGGACCAGTTCACCATTTAACCAGACTTTAATTCCGTCATCACTGCCCACAAATAATTGGGCATCCTGGTCTGCCGGGGATAATACGGTTGACCTGACGTATGCTGCCACATTCACCCCTTCAAACAATTGAGTAAAGTCCACCATCCAGCTTCCTTTATCCCCTTCCAGAGAAACGGATTTCCATTCCGCTTTATCCTGATCTTTTTCCGGCAGGAAAATGTAGTCAAAAAGCTGACCGGCATCTTTACTTTCTTCAGCATAAGGGCCCGATACATTCCATTGATGAATGTATGCATCCCTGGTTATGATCCGGATCTCAATCCGGGCCATCTCTTCCTCTGTGAGATGAACATCCTCAGGAGTTTCTGACGGCTCCCAGCATTGTTCCAGATCACCCGGAACAGGTTCTTCAACGGCTATGAAGAAATATTCCTTCCCGTCATCACCTGTTTCTATTTTGCCGCCGCCCCGTTCTACCGCCTGCCTGACAAGCATCGCACAGACATTGATCAACTCGCTCACATTATAATCGGTATAGGAGAACCGGGTTTCATAATCGAGGGCACTTTTATAATCATCCGGAAGGTTTTCGAAGCCGATTGTTGTACAGAGTATACCTGTAGCATTGGCCGGGTTGCAATCGGAATCCTGCCCGCAACGGGTAGATATAACGGTTGTTTTAGCGATATCGCCTTCACCGTAAAGCAATCCCATCACGATATAGGCCCCATTGATTTTGGCATCGATATTGAATGCATCCATACCGCTACAGGAGAACTTGCGATACCCGGGATCGTTGTTGTATTTTTCATTGATGAAGGTCCATGCTTCCACCCAATTATCCGGGTGCTGATGGTACTGTTCGATCACATCGCGGATAGCCTCTGCATACTGGCTTTCAGCCGGCACACATTTTAAACCTGCCTCTACAATTTTCCCCATATCGTTTTCGAAAAATGCCTCAGCATACATTCCTGCAACGAAATTCCCGCCATAAAGTCCATCACCGTAATTCATTATACGTCCAAAGGTCTCACCCAGTTCAATGCCAAGGTTGGGCATTCCGGGGGAAATCAGACCTGCATAGTCTGCCTCTATCTGGTAATCAATGTCATCTGCATGATGGTTGAATTTCGGATGTCCCGACCATGGAGCTGCTATGCCGCTGCGCAGGTTATCACGTCCTTCTTTATTTGCGTGCCACAGCATGTACCTGCTGTTGGCAAAGTCTATCCCAGCCTGGCGGATGGATACATCCCAGCCATATTTTTCCAGGGTACGCAGGAAGGTCATTTCAACATATATGTCATCCTGGTGAAACTGGTTGACCATCCCAGGTTCCCATGTGGGCATTTCTTTTTCAGGAATAATAACACCATTCCATTTAAATTCTGTTGGTCCTCCCCAGCCAACACCTACCATCTGGCCGATCCAGCCGGCCTTGACCTTGTCCATGTATTCATCGACAGATATTTTGCGGTAGGTTGCTTTTTCAGAAGTACAACTCAGGAGAACGGAAAGTACAACGAACAATGAGAGGAAAGATAATTTTTTCATGGTTGTTAATATATATTGGTGACAAATTTAGTTTTTAAGGCAGAGATAACAAAGAATAAAAAGTAAACAACAGGAAAATAGGACGGGTGTGCGATCAACCGATATATTCAAAGGATATTTAACCCATAATTCATTTGTATCCAGACCCGGGTCTGAAAATTCAAAAGACTGGTTGCTAAACACTAATCTAAAAATGACACCAGAAATAACCACATCATTGGTACAACATTAACCTATTCCAGAAATTCAAATTATATAATTAATAGCTTACTAATGAGTATGTTAGGTAGTATTGGTGCCGATGTGAGGTATTGTTCAGGGCTTTTGTTTGCGAATTTTCTGCGAAATTGAAAAATTGCATATGGATGAATTAGAGCGGAGCAAAAAATTTAATATTGAAATATTGCATGTTCAAGGGGATAAATGTCGTGGGGTACCCTGTACCCACTGGCATTTAATCCCTAAATGTAATATATCAACACATCGTTTACACTTTTTTAATTAAGTAAAATATCAGCACATCGTTTACATTAGCTAAAAACTGTAAATCGATATAGTTCAAAAAATATTGAATGGCCCCCCTAGGGGGGCGCGCCTTCTGAGCAAGGCAAAATATCATAAGTTCATTGACATATTGTTTTTCAGTCAACAGGCATAGCAAACGGGAACACGTGATGGATTATCCCATCCTGCTTTATTAGAAGCACATGTTGATCTACGACTATTTCAGCAATAACATAGGTATAGACTAACTGTTGCTTCACAGTAAAGCTGGTTCTTAGTATTGTCAGTCTTCTATCGCTTCTTATGAAGCGTATAAAGATCACAGAGCCTTCAACCAGGGGGATTGGATCTTCCAAGTTTATAGGTCCAAGCTTATGTTCCTGGGAGACGGAATTAATCTGATTTGGGTATTTACCTCCCTGTGTTGAATACCGGTGATTCTGGTTATGGAAATCCGAGAACTCAGGTGCTTTCTCTTCAACGTCTTCAAATGAAGTAAACTTCTGAACTGAGAAGAAGTACTTGTATAAATTCGAGTTAAACTTCTCGATAATACCATTTCTCCATGGTTCAGCTGTTGGTATGAAGATGGGCGTCACTCCTTGGGATAATGCTAGCCTAAGTACAATACCAAGACTCCTTGGATATCGGTTACTCCCTCTGAATGCAAGTTCATTATCCATTTGCAGATAATCAGGTATCCCATAGGATGTCCAAAAGCGAACGATGGTTCTGGCAATTGTAAGCGATCTTTTATCTCTAATCGGATAGACCCCGACATGATGATTTTCAGTATCAATAATGTTCTGAAAATAGAATCGGGAACCTCCGGTAAGATACCTGGGGCCAACCAGATCCATCTGTTGAACAAGTGTAAAGTGGTTCGGATATTCTATTCCCTTTTTTTGTTTTACACTACTGTAGTTGATCAGATCGTTCCGTTTCAATATCCGATTAATAGTCGGTATTGAAGGCGGTTTAAGGCCCAGACGTTCTATCTCATACATAATGCTTAAAGCTCCTGTTTGAGAATATTTACGGCCTTTAAGTGCCTTTCTGACATTGATGACCAGGTCTTCCTCCTTTGGAGAAGACTTGTTATACACTTGCTTGGGTGATGTAGATTCTGAGTGAAACCAGTCTTTGCCACCTTTGGTACGATAACGTGTAATCCATTTATGTACCCATTGGCGTGATCGATCAAGCTTTTGTGCAATTTCAGATATTGGAACATCATTTAAATAGAGTTCAACAGCCTGTTTCCTGAGAATAAGTTCGTTTTCCATAATGTTTGAGATTATGGTTACGAAAAAACAATATTTCAAAGAACGAATTAATCGTTATGTAAACGAAGTTATGATATTTTGCACTTACTTAGATGTAAACGATGTGCTGATATTTTGATGTAAACGATGTTATGATATTTATCACCTAAATGTTAAAGCATGTAAATAAAAATGCGGGATTAACTAAATTTTGTAATTTTAATTTTTAAAATCAAATACTAACCTACTAACTAAAATCTTTCTTAAGCCAATCTAAAAACATAACTATGAAAAAAATCTTTATCCTATCTTGTTTGCTTCTTGTGGCAAACATTTTGCTGGCCCAGGATGTTACCATAACTGGGACAGTAACGGGTGCCGAGGATGGGGCTCCCATTCCGGGTGCGAATGTTGTTGTTAAGGGAACAACAATCGGTTCAATCACTGACCTGGATGGGAATTATACCATTACAGCTCCGGGTGATGCTACGCTCGTTTTCAGCTTTGTCGGGTTACAGACCATGGAGATACCGGTCGGGAACCAGACCACCATCAATGTAGCCCTTGAAACCAGCATGGAATTGATCGATGAACTGGTGGTCATCGGTTATGGTTCGGCGAGGGTAAAAGACCTGACCTCATCGATCGCAACAGTAAAAACCGAGGACATTAATAAAGTCCCTTCCGCTCAACCTATGGACGCTTTACAGGGGAGAGTCGCAGGTTTGCAGATTATAAACAGTGGGGCTCCGGGAAAGGCTCCCACCGTCCGGATCCGCGGTATCGGTTCTTATCCGGGGAGTGATAACGAAGCTCCTTTGTATGTTGTAGACGGGATGTTCTTTAATAATATTGATTTTCTGAATTCCGCGGATATTGAATCAATTTCTGTGTTAAAAGATGCCACTGCCGCTGCAATTTATGGTGTCAGGGCAGCCAATGGTGTTGTCCTGATTACAACCAAATCAGGAAATCTGAACCAGAAAGCAGAAATCGTCTACGATGGTTATTATGGCGTTCAGGTTGCTCAGAACGTGTTGAAAATGGCCAATTCAGAACAATTCGCCAACATGGCATATGAATCCGGTTCGGCTGCAGATTTCACCTACATTCTGAATGCAATGCAGCGCTATGGAAGAAGCCGGGAAAATCCCAATGTGCCTGACGTGAATACCGATTGGTATAAAGAAATTCTTCGTCCGGCTGCCATTCAGAACCACAGCCTGAGTGTATCAGGGGGAAGCGAAAGAGCATCCTACTCGGTAGGAACGAATTATCTCTTCCAGGAAGGGATAATGAACATGAAAAACGAATATCAGCGCTTTAACCTTCGTTCAAAAATTGATTACAAAGCTAATGATTGGCTGACCATCGGGGGGAATATCATTTTAAGTAATGCTACCAATTACGAACCCCAGGAGGGTGCCTGGCACACGACTTATTTTGCTGTTCCTGTAATGCCGGTTTATGATGATCTGAATGTTGACGCAGACCCTATCAACTTTGCAAGTGCAGAACATCTTGGATACCGGGGAGGAAAAAATCCGTTTACAGCCATGACTTTCAGCGAAAATCTTCTCAAATCAATGAAAATGCTTACCAATTTTTATTTGAATGTCGATATCCTTCCCCAGAAATTATCCTTCAAAACAACTTATAATCAGAGCTATACTTCCAGTGACAGGCGTAATATTGGATTACCCTTCTTTATCAGCAACTCTTCACAAAGAGCCGATGCGTCCATAGATAAGACCGCATCAACCTATAATAATATCTTTTGGGATAATGTATTGACCTATTCAAACAGTTTTGTAACCAATCACAACGTGGTTGTTATGGCAGGTAGCTCTTTCAGGCAGGAAAGTTCTCAGTGGATCAGGGCAGGAGGATTGAATTTTCCCATTGATCCGGAGCAGGCCTGGTACATTAATCTGGCTGAAACGAAAGAGCTCGACCGCGTTTCGGATGGTGGTCTTAAGCAATACGGGCTGTCCTATTTTGGAAGGGCCGCCTATAACTATAAATATAAATACTATTTATATACAACAATGAGAGCGGATGGAAGTTCAAAGTACCAGGAAAAATGGGGTTATTTCCCATCTATAGGAGTTGGCTGGGTGCTCTCAGAAGAAAGCTTCATGCAGAGTGTCAGTGCCATCAACTTCTTAAAATTGCGTGCCAGCTGGGGTAAACTCGGGAACGACAAGATCCGGGCCAGTGACGGAGCTACAACAACAAATATTGTGACCACTGCTATTGATGACGTACTCTGGTCAGGAACTTACACCACAAGTACTTTTTCATCCCTGGCCTGGGAGGTTGTTGAAGAAATTAATTTTGGTATTACTGCCAGGTTATTGGGCAGTCATTTAAGTCTTGATGCGGATTATTATAGTCGCGACACAAAGAATGCTGTGATTAATGTGACCATACCTGCCACCGGAGGTAGTGTACTTAAAAATGTCGGGGTGATCAGGAACTCAGGTCTTGAACTGGCTGCAAATTGGAGTGGTCAGATTTCGAACAGTATTAACTATACCGTTGGGGCTAATGTGTCAACACTTAAAAACGAAACGATCGACTTGTATGGACAGCCTTATATTGATGGTGGACAGGCCGAATTTCGTCAGCGTACCATTGTAGGACAACCCCTACTTGCTTTCTACGGTCGTGAAGTACTGGGAGTTTATCAGAATGATGCTGAGATACTGGCTGATCCGGTTGCAGTTGATAATGGGCTTGTACCTGGTGATTTTAAATACAAAGACCAGGATGATGATGGGGATGTTGACGACGACGACAGGGTTGTACTGGGCTCTTACTTCCCATCATTTATTTATGGATTCAATGCAGGGCTTAACTGGAAGAATTTTGATTTTTCAGCCCAGATGATGGGGCAGAGGGGTAATAAAATCCTGAACAGGAAACGTGGAGAAGTAATCTGGACAGCGGATGGAAACTGGGACGCAGATATTGCTGAAAACCGCTGGCATGGAGAAGGAACTTCAGATAAGTATCCTTCTGCTGCCGGACTGCGCAAGGGATGGAACCAGAAGATGAGCGATTATTTTGTCGAGGACGGGGCATTCTTCAGAATCCAGAACATTCAATTAGGTTATAGTATCAATGGTAAACAACTGTTTGGAGCTCAAATGCCGGATATCAGAGTTTCCTTTACGGCCCATCGTCCCTTAACTCTTTTTGATTATAATGGTTTCAATCCTGAAGTGGCCGACGGAGTGGACAGGCAAACATATCCCGTACCTGCAGTCTATACGTTTGGATTAAATGTTAAATTTTAATCATTAAAAATATCTGTCATGAAATTAAATAAATATATCATAAAACTATCTATTCTTTTTGTTGTTCTGCTTGCCATCACAGGTTGTGAACACTTCCTGGATGAACTGCCAGAAAATACAGCTTTCACGGAAGCAACAGATTATACGATTTCTGAGAATACGATTTTGCCTCTAATTGGTGCATATGAGAGATTTAATGATAAAGGCTGGCCTAATAATCCGCTGATATCTGTCAGAGGAGATGATGTAAATGCCGGAGGTCTTGGCGATCAGCAGGATTTTGCCGAAACAGATCTGTATAACTATAACAAAGATTACTGGATGTACAATAACGTCTGGCAGGATGAGATGATGTATATTTTCAGAATGCACTCGGCGATGGAACAAATCGAATTATACAAGGCAGAGTCCGGCAATTCAAAGGCTGATCAATATATAGCTGAAGCAAAAACACTCAGATCATGGTTACTTTTTAATTTGAGCCGCTGCTGGGGAGACAGCTTTATTCCTGTAAGCTCTGATCCCTCGGATCTGCTGGTCGCAGAATTGTTTTCAAAAGATGAAGTGATGCAACATATCTCTGATCAAATGGATGAGGCAATTGCGGATCTGCCGGATATGAATCCTAATCAGCGTACAGACATTCGCGGTGGAGTTACCAAATATACAGCACTTGCAATAAAGGCACTGGCTAATCTTGAGTTAGAAAATTACCAGGATGTTGCCGATGCGACTTCACAGATCATCAGTTCAGACAAATTTACTCTTGAACCCGATTTTTACGAGCTTTTTAAAACGCAGGGCAAACTTAACGATGAGAACCTGCTTGAAATGCAGTATTCTGATTTTGGACAGGGTTCGGGTGATCGTAAAGCATATCTGTATGCGTTCTATGGTCCACAGAACTGGACACCAAAAATAGCAGGATCTTCAGGTGGCTGGGGTTTCTGGGAACCAAGTCTTACGTGGATCAAATTCATGCTTGACAGAAACGAAACAGATCGTCTGGAGACAAGTGTGCTTTTTACTAATCGTGGCTTGGCTGAGATCCAGAAAGATGCCAAATATGCAACGCTGCCTGCATGGATCTCTAATACTACCCGGTCAGGAGATGTAATAGATGATTATCCACGTGCACTTTTCGCCAGTGGTAAGCATTATCTGCCTTCAGATCAGCTCATAACAGGCCGTGTTGATTATGGCAGTAACAAAAACTTTACCTGTATCCGCTATGCCGAAGTATTACTGATGCATGCCGAAGCAATTACACAGGGAGCCTCCGGTACGGGAATGACTGCCGACGAGGCTGTTAATGCCGTCAGGGCAAGGGCAAATCTAGACCCGGTTTCAAATGTGACAAATAACCAGGTGATTGATGAGAAGTTCGCGGAACTGGCCATGGAATGGGGTACACGCTTTTACGATATGGTAAGACTCAAAAAATATGATGTATTGAGCTATGAGGGAAGAACTTTTACTGAAGATTTGAAATATCTGCCTTATCCACAAAACCAGGTTAGCCAGTTAAGTCAGCTGGAGGCCGGAAACAATTAATAATCGAGCATAACAAAAAGAAAATAAAATGAAAATATTAAATTATATTTTAGTTTGTGCAGTTGCCTTCGTTTTTGCTGTATCATGCAACGAAGGAATTGACCCGATTACTCCGGTAGATCCGGGAGCAGACGAAACGGCCCCTACTGTAGTGATTACCTCCCCTGTCGAGGGTGGTTTATTAAAAGTGGCTGAAGGTGCAAGTGTTCCTGTTATGTTTGAAGCTGCCGATGACATTGAATTGAAATCAGTATCCATAGTGCTGGATGGCACTGAAGTTGAAAACATAACCAGCTTTATGGATTACCGAAGGTATTCTCCCATTAAAGGCTATCTCCTTGAAAGTCTTGAGAATGGTGCTCATACTTTGAAGGTTACTGCAACTGACCTTACCGGGAAGAGTACTACATCAGCAGAAGTTGCTTTTACAGTTATAAATATTAGCGAATTCGTACCCGCCTACGGAGAAATATTCTATATGAGTTTCGATAACAGTACCTTTGAATTTGCCAGTCTGACGGATCCCGAGATGACCGGAACAACTGGTTATGCAGAAGGTAAAGTGGGACAAGCCATGGCCGGGGCTACGGATTCATATCTTACCTTTCCTACTGATAATTTAGCCAACGCTGAATTCAGTGCCACATTCTGGATTAATATAAATCCCGATCCGGACCGTTCCGGTATGTTGACAATGGGTCCGGAGGACACTGCCAATCCCGATGCACAAAACAAACGTACAAGCGGTTTCAGAATATTCAGGGAGCTCAGGGGACTCGGTCAGATAATTAAACTCAATTTAGGTAACGGCACTACTGATGGCTGGTTAGATGGGGGTGACCTTGCAACTGTCTACCCGGATTCGATCGAATGGTTACACGTAGCATTCACGATATCAACCGATCATGTTGCCCTTTATTTCGATGGGGTGGTTGTTTCTGAAATTGACTTTGGACCTATTGACTGGACTGGTTGTGATATTTTCACCATTGCATCAGGTGTACCCCGGTTCACTGGATGGGCTCACTATTCTGATCTGAGTTTGTATGATGAATTGCGAATTTTTGATAAAGCGCTTACGCAGGAAGAAATACAAGCTATAATTGATGCAGAGATATAAATAGAACAGGCTGCCCCGGCCGGGGCAGCCTGTTCTATTTGCTTATTTTTTTATTAACCCCGAGGTTACCATTCCTTTAGAAGTTTCAACCGCGATAATATAAAGGCCTGGTAAAAGATCAGAAATTTCAACCTCCTTATGACCAGTTGCCCTAAATTCCATTGACTTTATCCTTTGTCCGGTCAGGTTTGTAATTGTAATGCTTTGCATTTCCGGGTATTGAATGGTTAGTATTTCGGTTGCCGGATTCGGTGATACCGAAAATTCAGGATCTGTCTGTAAGTTTACCATCGAGTTGGGTTCGTTTGTGAAACCAATCGCGTCCATCATTGGTTGAATTTCCGGGTTCGACATAAAAAGGTCCCATAAAAGCCGGCTCCGGTAATTTTCGATCATCAGGATAATCGGGCCCTGGTCTATGGCAAGGTATGAGCTTGCATACCAGTTGCGTTGCTGGTTAAAAGCGTCTAAGAAGCCCATCCATCCCCAGACTTTATCTCCCAGTTCACGGTAAAAATGCTTCAGCGCCAGCATCGATTCATCCGGGGTGTAGGGGAAGGATGACAATGCAGCTGTTGGTGTTATTGTTCCGTTATCCCTGGATGAATTCGGTTCATGAGCCATATACCCATCCGGATCATCGCTGGC
>JADHVS010000129.1 GCA_016783865.1 Bacteroidales bacterium | reverse complement strand
ATTTGGTCTCCCCCGGAAACCGGTCCATTCGTTACGATAGGTAAGGAATCCGGAGAAGTGGGTGGTGTTGTCGAACAAAGTTGGCGCCAGTACGGAGGGGTTGATGAGGTATTGCATCTGGTTGGAACTTGTTTGAGCTTCGATGAGTTGGAATGGAAGCAGGAGAAGGATGAGGAATCGTGACGGTCGTGACGGTCGTGACGGTCGTGACGGTCGTGACGGTCGTGACGATTGTAACGATTGTCTCGATCGTTTCGATTGTCTCGTTTGTAAAGCCAGCATTTATCTCAGAATGTTTACGGTTCCTTTATAGATCTGACCATTGGCAAAGCGGACCACGTAGTAATAGGGTCCGGATAGCAGCTCGGTTTGATCGGAGCGGCCATCCCATGTGTTCTGGTAATCGTTGTTTTCATAGACCTGGTTCCCCCAGCTGTCGAACACCTGCACCGAACAGATCCCCAGGCTTTCCATGTTGCGAATCACCCAGAAGTCGTTGTAACCATCCCCGTTTGGTGTAAAGAGGGTCATGATGCCCACCTTTGTAACCAAATGATCATGGATGGTGAAGGAGCTAGTGGTGAAGCATTCGTCTTTGTAGGCTGATACTATATAGGTACCAGGGGATGTGATTATAAAAAGGGTGCCCGGGATGGATCCGTTCCACAGCACGCTATCGAAATCACCCACCGCTTCCACCAGGATGGTATCGTTGTGAAAAGTGGCTGTGTCGCCGGTGAAGAGCAGGGTAAAGTCAGGAGGAGGCTGCATGACGATCTCGTTCACGATGCTATCCTGGCATCCCAGTTCGGTGATGATCCAGAGGGAGGCCTGGAAGGTTCCTGTTTCGGAGTAGGTATGGAGCGGATCTTTCGTCTCCACGGAGGGGGAGCCATCCCCGAAATTCCATGTCCGTATGAGGACCGAGTCGGCAAACACCGTGGAGAGGTCGGTAAACTGGATCGGTTGTCCCATGCAGCCGGCGGAGAATGAAAAGGATGGCTGTACTCCGGAAACAGGCACATCCTTGTAGATGGCATTAATATCTCCGTTCAGGGCAACAACCTGAAGGCCCACGGGATGATTCCCGATGGAAGCAAAGGTCCAACTCACAGTTTCCCCCGAGGCATCGTCAAACTGTCCGTCCGTATCCAGGTCCCACAGCAGGACCAGTATGCTGTCGGGTGGGGTTGTGGTGCTGGTGAGGGTAGTGGGGGTGCCGAGGCAGCCGGTGGAGAAGGTGAAATTGGCGGTTATTGCGTATCCCTTTGTTGCCAAAAGGAATACAATCCAGGTGAATATCAGAATTTTCCATAAAAACTTCATCCGGATGCACGATTATTCGATCCGTGTAAAGTTAAGGCAAACGGTTTTGAAATGCCTGCGGATAAGGGAGAAGATGTTAGTTTTTTTTAACAGCGTCTACCCCTAAATCCCGTGAAGGGGACTTTCATTTATTCGCTGCGGCCTGATTTTTCGAAGGCCCTGATAAAGTACGATTTCAGAAATACGATTTACGAACGGGAAGTTAGAGGTACGAAGGATGAAGATTGTTAACAACCATTGAAAAGTTGAGCTATGCGGAAGAGGTTTTTCTCAACGGGTTTTTTTATTTTTCACGAAAAATTTTCGAATGAAAGCAAAACCGATTTCCAAACGTATGACAGAGACCTTGGTTCAACCGAAACGCCGGGGACGGCCGAAAGGAAGCGGAAGACATAAAGACAGTGGGCGATCCGCAAAGGTTGGTACGGCGAAGGGAAAACCCCGGGTGAAACCTGCGGTTCCCTATCACAGGAAGCCGTTTGAACTTTCGCTGGAAGCGTGGCAGATGGCCTTGCGAAGGCAGTTTGCCGAATCCCATCCGTTTGGGATCGAAAAGCTGGGAAAAGAGCCCGTGTTCACCGATTACCGGGTTACGAATCCCGAAAACCGGAACAGTTACAAGGTGTCGATCCGCGATAACGAACACTCCTTTCATTTTTGTTCCTGTTATGACTTCAAGACCAATGGACTGGGTACCTGTAAGCACCTTGAAGCGGTCGTACACCGGATCCGGAAAAACCGGAAGTTAAATCAGTTATATCTGCAGAAATACCGGCCCGATTACTCCTCGGTTTACCTCTCCTATCTGGATGGACGTACCGTGAAGGTAAGGATCGGAACGGTGAAGGAAGAGGAGTTCAGGACGCTTGCCGGGATCTATTTCAATGATGCCGGAGAGCTTAAACCTGAGATGATCGGGCAGTTTGAAAAATTTCTGAAACAGGCGGCCCGGATTCATCCTTCGTTCCGGTGTTACCCGGATGCGTTGGAATTCATCCTGGGGCTTCGCGATGCGGCTGCACGGATGGCTTTGATTGGAGAGCGTTATCAACCTTACCTGAACAATGGCAAATTTGACGGACTATTGCAAACCCGGCTTTTCAGGTATCAGAAAGAGGGGGTTTGTTTTGCCGTAACCGCCGGCCGAAGCCTGATTGCCGACGATATGGGATTGGGGAAGACCATCCAGGCGCTGGCCGTTGCCGAGCTGATGCGGAAGGAGAGGGGGATCGCCACCGTGTTGATTGTTTGTCCGACTTCCCTGAAATACCAATGGAAGACGGAGATTGAGAAATTTACCGGCAGCTCTGTTCAGGTCATTGAAGGGATGGCGTTGCAACGAAATAAACAGTACACCGAAGATCATTTTTACAAGATCATCTCCTACCATGCCCTCTGCAACGATTTGAAGGAGGTAACGGCACTCGCTCCCGATCTGGTGATCCTGGATGAAGCGCAACGGATCAAGAATTTCAAAACCAAAGTGGCACAAACTGTAAAAAAGGTTCATTCTCCTTACGCATTGGTGCTTACCGGAACTCCGTTGGAAAACAAGCTGGAGGAGCTCTATTCGATCATGCAGTATGTGAATCCGTTTAAACTCGGGCCATTTTTCCGGTTTCTGGACAGCCATCAGGTGAAAGACGAAAAGGGAAAGGTTACCGGCTACCGGAACCTGAACGAGATCGGAACGCTGCTTTCCGACGTCATGATCCGCAGGCGGAGAAACGAGGTGTTGCATCAGCTTCCGGCGAGGATGGATAAAATACTTTTCGTACCAATGACAGCCGAGCAGCGCCGGGTGCACGACGAGTGCGCCAACATTGTGGCGCGTCTTGTTTCGAAATGGAGGCAATTCGGCTACCTCAGCGAGCAGGATCGGCAACGGCTGCTGATCCTGCTGAACCAGATGCGTATGGCATGCGACAGCACCTTTATCCTCGATCAGGAGAGCCGGCATGACACCAAGGTCGACGAGGTGATTCAAATCATAGAGGAGGTGATGAGCGAGGGAGAGGAGAAGCTGGTGATCTTCAGTCAGTGGGAGCGGATGACCCGGCTGGTGGCCCAGGCGCTGGATGAGCGCGGCATCGGCTATGAGTACCTGCACGGAGGGGTTCCGGGCAATCAGCGGGGAGCGCTTTATGAAGGATTCAGCAACGATCCCGGGAAGCGGATCTTTTTGTCGACCGATGCCGGAGGGGTGGGGTTGAACCTGCAAGCCGGATCCATCGTGATCAACCTGGATATTCCCTGGAATCCCGCGGTGCTTGAACAGCGGGTTGGCCGGATCCACCGGCTTGGGCAAAAACGCAATGTCACGGTCATCAACATGGTAGCGGCCGGGACCATCGAGCACCGGATGCTCTCGGTACTGAAGTTCAAGTCGTCGATGGCAGCCGGTATACTGGATGGCGGAGAGGATGCGATCTTTATGGGTGAGAGCCGGTTTAAGAAGTTTATGCAGACCGTTGACGAACTGGTTGTACACACCGGAGGAGCAGCGGGAACAGCTTCAGCCGAAACACTCGTGGATTCTGCCGAAACACTTGTAGATTCGGCCGACACCGAGACACCGCCGGCACCTGTTTCTGAAACGGGTGTGGAGGATGCAGATCCACAGGAAAAGGCTTCACGGGATATGGATCTGACGGGGAACGAGACGCCGGAAAGCGCCTTCCCTGATCCTCCGGCTCTGTTGAAGAGCGGGCTGGATTTCCTGAGCGGATTATCTGTTGCACTGTCCAGTCCCGACACCGCCAGGCAACTGGTTGATTCCATCGTGTCGGAGGATCCTTCGGATGGAAAGACCTACCTGAAGATCCCGGTGGAGAGCAGGCAGGTGGTGGAGAATATTTTCGGATTAATAGGCTCTATGATGAAGGGGATGGGAAATCAATGACATTTTTCTGTTTCTTGCCCTCAGGCCTTTTCACAGGGATCACTCCTTTTTCTCCGAGTCTTTGCCGGCAAGGTGAAACAGAATGGCAAATAAAATGAAATTGAAAACGCGCAGCGGCATTGTCAAGGCGCTAGCCTTCTAACAGCCATTTCCAGGCAGATTTGATGTGAATTTTTTTATTCTCGCGAAGGATTTCCTCTTCCGTGTAAGTGGTGATGATGTATCCTTCATTTAGCTGATAGGTTGCCAGGGCATCCATAAGCCCCGACAATTCCCGTTCAAATGTATCCGGTGAATCAAAGGCATGACATACTTGAATGGCTTGAGTGATTCGTGTTCCCTGTTTGATGATGAAATCACACTCTTTCAGGTTTGCGTGGTAGAATACCTCTTTTCCTCTTCTTTTCAGTTCAATGAAGACCAGGTTTTCAAGTAATCTACCCGATTCGTCCGAAAAGAGGAAACCCAGTTTATGAATCAGGGCATTATCAATGAAGTAGGTTTTTTTTGCATTACGGATCTGGTTTTTTACAGAATGATCGAACTTGTATACCTGAAAAAGAAGATAGGTGTTTTCCAGGAACTCGATATAGTTACGGATGGTAGTGGCATTTTTCACACCTGCTACTTTTGTCAGGGAGTTATTGGATGAGAGTTTGGCTGTATTACTTGCCAGGAAGTAAACCAATTCGAGCAGTTCCTTTTCATTGGTCAGGCGATTACGTACCATCACATCCCTATATAAGATGCTTTGGTACAACGACTTCAGGTATTCGTCGTTTTTCGTTTTCAGGTAGCCAGGAAATCCGCCTGCCTGGAAATAGTCATTGAAATGACGTTGTAACATGGACTTCCCTGTTGTACTGTGTAGTTGTTTGGAGGACAACGTGTAGCTAATAAAAGCGAGATATTCCCGGAAAGAGAACGGGAATAATTCGAATGAGAGGTGCCGGCCTGTCAGGTGGCTTCCCAGTTCGCGGCTTAACATAGTCGCGTTGGATCCGGTCAGAAAGACTTTATTCCCATGATCGTGGAGTCTGCGTATAAATCGCTCCCACCCGGGAATGTTTTGGATTTCATCGAAGTAGAAGATAGTTTGGTTTCCAAACAGTTCGATGAAGGTTTCATGAAGAATCTGGAAATCGGCAACAGTGAAATTCACCAACCGTTCATCGTCGAAGTTCATGAAAAAATCGCGTTCAGTTGCATCTTTTCTTATCTGTAGCAGAAGGGTGGATTTCCCGCATCTTCTGATACCGGAGATCACTATAATCTCGGGGCTTGTAATAAATTTTTCCGATATTTCCCGCTTTACGAATTCAGCTGACCACTTGGTGGTTTGTTGATCAAAGATGATGGTTTTTAAGAGATCTTTCATTGGGTTTTATTCATGGAGATACAAAGGCAAATATAAGAAGTTTCTATTTCAAATGCAAATAAAGCTACAATAATTTATATTGATGATAGAAATTTTTCTTTTTTTAGCTCTCCAGGGGAGGGTCGGGAGGGGGAATTAAATCATCCGATAATCTGGCCTGACCAGAGCTTGTCCAAAAAGGACCGCCAGGGGAAAACATGGACATTCTCCATCAATCGGGGGTAGGGATCATTCGTTACCAGTAACAGCTTTTTTACTTTGTATTCTTCGGCAAAGCTTTTTAATCCTTTACTATGACGGGGATTTGCCAGTGCGGTAGATTTAACTTCAATAGCAATCTCATGATCGCCAAGGATGAAATCAACTTCAACCTGAGATGCAGTGCGCCAGTAGTGGATCGGGTAGTGCAAGCGTGTATAATGGCTATGTGATTGGAGTTCGTTAAAAATAAAGTGTTCGAAGGCTTTTCCAAACGATTCGCTTCCCTGTTCTATATTTCCTCTTTTCAAGAGATAATTTGCGATACCTATGTCGAAATAGTAAAATTTAGGCGACAGGATCACCCTGCGTTTTGGTCTCTTCTGGTAGGATGGCAGAAAGCGACCGGTCAACGTATCTTCGAGAATTTGAAAATATTCTTTCACGGTTGGTGCACTTACGCCGCAGTCGGTTGCAATATTGGAATAATTCACCAATTCACCATTCGAGAATGCAGCCATTTCAAGGAATTTACTGAATGAAGCCATATTTCGTATCCGGGCCTCAGCCATGATCTCATCTTTCAGGTAATTTCCCACGTAGGCCGCTAACATATTCTTTGCATCTTTGGTCGGATAGAGCCGGGGAAGCAGCCCATTATTCAATGCATTGACAAGATTGAAATCCGGAATTTCAGGATAGCAAAGGGGGTATAATTCGTATCGTATGGCTCTGCCACCCAACAGGTTTCCTCCGCCACGGATAATCTTTCTTGGGCTTGAACCACTCAGGATAAATTGTTTGTTGTGATTGGCTATCAACCAGTGTACTTCATTCAGCAGTGCAGGGATGCGCTGAATTTCATCGATGATGATGAGTTGTGAAGGATTCGCGGCCAGCACAATTTCTGTCAGCAGGGAGGGATTCCGCTGAAATCGTTCAAATTCCCGCCCAAGCAGAAGATCGAAATAGCGTGCATGAGGGTAAAGGTATTTCACCAATGTGCTTTTTCCCGTTTGACGGGCTCCCCAGAGAAAAGCGCTTTCTTTCCCTAAATTCTGGAAAAGTTGTTTACGAATAAACATGATAAAATAAAAATATACTTTATAAATACATGATAAAATAAAGTACAAAGATAATGGATTGATTTGATTTTGTTCTTTTTTTTGTCTTTTTTTTTGTCCCGCTACGCCGGAACCGGAACGCTTGTGCCTTGGTTCCAGACTTTAAGGGATTGGCGCACACCCCGCGTTCCTAGGTTCCTTATGCAAAAGCACATGTGTTATTTTTTTCTTTCTGCGAAAGATTTATCAGGCCGGAGGCCTTGAATATCAATTGCCACGGCTTTTAAGCCGAGGTTCTCGAAAGGCAGGCGCTATTCCGATAATGGGTAATCTTTGACCAGGATATCGGCAGATAGATTTAGCCTTACGACCAAATTCCGAATCATCTCGATGGTCAGTTTGCGTTTTCTATGAAGGACTTCTGAAACTCGGCTTTTCCCTCCAATAACTTGAACCAGATCTTTCTGCTTTAAACCCATCTCTTCCATCCTGATCTTTATCGCTTCAATTGGATCAGGCGCCTCAATCGGATAGTGCTTTTGTTCATAATCATCGATCAGCAATGCGAGGATATCCGCTTCATCACTCTCCTTTGTGCCAACTGCAGAGTCAAATAGCAGTTCCATGCGCGACAAAGTTTGCTGGTACTCCTTCTCGGATTTTATTGGTTTAATTTCCATAATTACCTCCTATATATTATTCGCATCTATGTTATTGTATTCTTCATGTGTCCCGATAAACCTGATAAAACCCCACTGTTTGATATAATTGAACCGCACGATGAGCCGGTAAGCATTCCCTTTAATATTGAAAACCACCCTGCTATTTTTTAGTATGCTGGCAGAAGCATAAGTTCTTTTTACATCTGATGGTGATTTCCAATCGGCGTTCATTGCTGTGGCATACCAGGTTCTCAAGTATAGCTCAACTTCGGGATGTTGCTCCCAAAATTTTCGCAACGTACTTTTTGCAATGATCCTTTCCATGCAATTTTTGATTGTACAAATATACAAATAAAGTTCCCGGTACGGGAACGGTTTGCGATTTTTTTTCGCTACTGCCTCCACAACTGGATTTTATGTTCTTTCTTTTGCCATTGCTACAAAAGAGAGAGGCTTCGCCTCTTTCTTGATGAATACTTATGCTTTTTTCTTTTTTGTTCCGCTCCACGGCCGCGGGGGCCGAGGCTCCACAATCGCGACTGCAACGCTCGGGATTTGTTGAAGACTGCTTGCGTTTATCAGCATTCCGCGTCGCTAGGTCGCTAATGTGGAGCCTGATTTTTTTCTTTTATTAGCTGGCAATTTTTCGAAGGCTCGTGTAAAGTACGAAGCCAGAAGCCAGAAGTACGAACTGGAAGTTCGAAGGTAGAACGACGAAGTAAAGTAAAGTTTCCCCTCCTTTTTTGAAGGAGGGGTGGCACGAACGAAGTGAGTGACGGGGTGGTTGTGCATCCCGGCAGGGATGCCATGTTTGTAGGGGCGGGGCATGCCCCGCCCCGTGAGAGGGTAGGGAGGGGTAATGCGAAAGCCAGATGTCAGATGTCAGAGGTTAGAATGACACACATCTTTTGCATCAAACAGTACTGATTCACCGGAATAATGAGATGGTTTTGATTTAAGGAATATGGCCCTGATTATTTTTTTATTCCCGGTAAACGGTAATTGCCTGATTTTTTCAGTAAGTCTGTTTTCTATGGTTAAAAGGCCGGGATTCTCAGACCATTTGACTTCACCAACAAGAATCGCTGAACCATCGGTGGAGTCGGCCACCAGATCAAGTTCCAGGGTTTTTTTATCATACCCAGGCCCCCACCAGCGGGAAGCAGGCAAGAATCTTTTACCATCCGCTTCCAGGAATGCAATTCGTCCGCGGCATTGTGTCTCCCATTCTCCGGAAACGAAGTTGTTTAACCGGGAACTGATATCTTTCCAAACTTCATCGGCCAATCCTGATTCAAGCCTGCTTTTTTGGGGAATTACAAATGTAAACCAGAAATTCAGGAAGGGGTCGTTGATTTTGTACAGGCCCCGTTTGGAGGAGCATGGATGTTCGCCGTAAGGAATTTCCCTGCGGATATATCCAAGGTCGATTAAAAAACTAAGGAGACGGGTAAGTTGTGTCGCAGGTTTTCCTAATCTGCCGGCGATCTCCGATATCCGGTTGCTGCCGTTAGCTATAAGGCTAATTACGGAAAACGCCTGGACCGAAGTTCTCATCTCATCAGCAAATAACCGCTCCGGTTCATCATACAGTAACCCGTTCTGATCGATCACATGCCGTCGAATGGCTTGTGCCAGGGTTGCAGATTTTTTCCTGATTTCCCAGTACCTGGGTACACCTCCCCATACGCTATACTCCTCCACGGCATTAGTCTCTTTCGTTTGCAGGTACTCCCGGATATGCGGCAGTTCCATGGCTCTGATCCGTAATATTTCATCCGACCGGCCATATAAAGGCGAGTTACTGTTGATTGCAATTCCCTGCATCATCTGCTGGGCCGAACCGCATATTATCAGGCTGAACTGAAGTTGTTTATGGGTGTCGAGTATGTGCTGGATGACGGAAGGCAATTCCGGACTGTTTTTCACAAGGTAAGGAAACTCGTCGATACAAAGGATCGTGTGACGTTTTAAAGAACGGTTAAACGTTAACAGGATTGTTTCCCAATCGGGATAAACAGCTCTGTCGAAACCTGAAACAAGATTGCTTATCTGATTTGCAAGGGCTGAAATTTGTAACGGCTTTTCACGGAGGTCCGAGGCAAAATAGACCGAATGTTCGGGAAGAACCTGGTGCAACAATGCAGATTTCCCGCAACGCCTCCTGCCATACAGAATGATCAAGCGCACTGATTCCTGGTTCAATGCTGTTGTAAGCCGTTCGATCTCGTTTTTTCTATTGACAAACATTTTTCTATAGGATTATGTTTGACAAAGATAATGTTTCTAAAGCATAACGGCAGTAATATGAAAGAAATTTTTCTTTTTCTTGCCCTCAGGCCCCCGAAGCCTCGGGGCAGGCGGGCAGGCCCCGCTACTGCCTCCACAACTGGAACGCTTGTGTTTTTTTTCGTGCTTCTGCAACGGAACTGGAACGCTTGTGCCTTGGTTCCAGACTTTAAGGGATTGGCGCACACCCCGCGTTCCTAGGTTGCTCCGGCAGTAGCTGATGTATTTTTTTACTGGGCGGCAATTTTTCGAAGGCCCTGATTGAGCCAGATGTCAGAAGCCAGAAGTACGAACTGGAGGTACGAGGCATGATGGACGAAGTTATTTCCTGTATCCCGTATCCCGCATCGCGTATCCAGTTTGAATTTTGTATTTTTGGTTTATGGAAAGGATACCACGGTTTAACAGGCAGGCGCTTGATGTGATCATGGACGAGATCGAGCGAGCCATTGGCCCTATCAAAGACAAGTATGGGCTGAACGAATTATCCATTGAATCGGTTTCATTCAGCGATTTTTCATTTCAGGCAAAGTTTACCGGCAAGATTGCCGGGAGTGAGGCTCAGGAGCTCGATGACCTCGAAGCCAAGTTTTTTGCTCTTCATCATGGGTTGCCTGAAGATATTCTGAAAAGGGAGTTTACAAGTCGTGGTGAGGTTTTCTCTGTGGTCAGGATTGAAACCAGGAATTTCAAATATCCTGTCATCGCCCGATGTCAGCATGACGGAAAAACGTATAAATTCACGATAGACCAAATTAAGGAGTTCTTGGGACGCGATAAAAATACTTGAATCATAACATATGAAACAAATTGAGGTTAAAGAGGTATATCAATTATACATCTACCTGGAAGAGATTGAGCCGGTGATCTGGCGGTGGTTAAAGGTGGAGTCGCGTACTTCACTTTTTGAACTGCACAATTTTATCCAGTTTGTATTCAACTGGAAAAACTATCATCTGTATCAGTTTAACAAGAACGGGGTGTTGTTTGGGGATCCAAGATGGCGAGCGGGCTGCTCCGCCTGAAGATGTGGGTGGGGTGGGTGGATTTGAAGAATTTCTGGAGATTTGGCGTGATCCGGATCATACTGAATATAAGCATATGCGTAGCTGGGCAGGGAAGAAATATGATCCGGAAGCGTTTGACGTGAAGAAAGCCAATTCGATGCTGAGGATGCGGAAGAAGTATATTTGGGAGTACGATTTTAATATCAATATGAACAGGTATAGATAGAGGTTCCGCGTTCTGCGTTCAGCGTTGACACGTTCAGTGTTCTATTGTCATTGCTATAAAAGAGGTAGGCTTCGCCTTGAACGTATTAGTAATTCAAGGCATTTTTCTTTTTTGTTCCGCTCCACGGCCGCGGGGGCCGAGGCTCCGCAATCGCGACTGCAACGCTCAGGATTTGTTGAAGACTGCTTGCGGTTATCAGCATTCCGCGTCGCTAGGTCGTTAATGTGGAGCCTGAATTTTTATTAAGCCGGCAATTTTTCGAAGGCCCGTGTAAAGTACGAAGCCAGAAGCCAGAAGTACGAACTGGAAGTTCGAAGGTAGAATGACGAAGTAAAGTAAAGTTTCCCCTCCTTTTTTGAAGGAGGGGTGGCACGAACGAAGTGAGTGACGGGGTGGTTTTTTCAAGGCCGAAGGCCTGGAATATGAATTGCCCTGGCTTTTAAGCCGGGAATGGAATTACAGAGTTACTAATTCGAATGCATATTTTTGATAACTTATTATACTTTTACTTTCTTTGTTTTGTTCCCACGCCTTCTCTTGGTGACTTAAATCGACCATTTGTCTTGCATAAAAACCTTTAAATTTTATTGCCACATCTTCTAAAACTTTAAGTTCTTCAGGATCAAAAAATGAAGCATTAAAAGAGATATTACTTTTTATCAGATCTCCGTAATTATCTGTTCCCATGATTAATTCTTGACTGATAGTGATTAAGTCATCCTCACTTAGTTTGTTAAATAAATTGTCAAATTGAGCTGGAACCGGACCTAATGGAACAGCACGATAGGTCAAGCCTGTCATTGAAAAAGCATTTCTTTTATAATATCCGAAATCTGTATAAAACAACAATTTGTTTAATTTAGTTTTGTACAACTCCATGCATTCGCTGAAAAATGCAATGACGTTGGCAAGTTTTATTAGATTTGGTTTTCGATAACCTGAGTACTGATTGGGAAGCTCATGAAGAAACAAGTGTTTCAAAAGAATTACCTCCCAGATTTTTCCATTCTGCTCATCTGCCAGTTTAGTCGTATGCGATATCAGGCTCTCCTTTTCCTTTTGGGAAAGAATATTTGAACTCGCTTCAACTTGTTTAATAAAATCTAATGGTTGTTTAATTGCTAATATTAGTCTTCCATTAGCAACTGAGGGAACTTCTCCCGATTCGTATAACCTGTAACCGTTAGTACCGAAACCCAGAATGTCGGACATTTTACTGGCAGAAACGCCATACTTCTGCCGGATTTCCTTTATTTCATCAGGAAAAGGTATCCCGTATTTTTCCCGGTATTGATTGTGAACCTGTGTTTGATTGATTCTGTCCTCTTCATCAGTAGTGAATCTTTCACCACTTTCTTCACACAGGTAGTAATGGTACGAAACCTCGAACTCTTCCTTACGGAATGTGAGTTTCACTCCCGGTTCACTAAACAATTTCATTGGTTTACCTGTTATCGGACTGTTCATAATCTCATTGGTTTTTTAAAAGGGTAGTTCATAGGATGTTTTGACTTCTTGTTTTGTGGTCATAGACAATATTCATGCAACAAA
>JADHVS010000128.1 GCA_016783865.1 Bacteroidales bacterium | reverse complement strand
GTATAACTGCCATAGTAAGAGATCTGTCTGCCAGGGAAGCTTCTCCTGCCCTTAAAGAAAAAATAACCACACATTATCCGGGATTACTTAAGGACTTGCCGGTGCCCGACAGATCTGGCAAACTAATTAGTGTCTGCAAGAAAACTATCCTTTTAAAGTCTTTGATAAGAAAACGTCAAAGACAAGGCTTTCGAAGTCTTAATTGTCAGGAGTTTACTTATGTAAATGACTGCAATTAAGGCGAGAGTAACGCAGGATTTGGCGTTTTCTTGCAAAGACTAATTAAGGATAAGCTTATCGGCAACACCGGACTGAATAAGCATGAGTTCGAGGTGAATGCGGTACTCCAACAAATCAAATCCAACGTTGATAAAGAACTTCGTTTCCAAAGCAACCATAACTTTATTCTATCTCTCATTATTCCTGATCCCGATCCAACAAGGTCAATTTCTACTGATCAGGAGGTTTTTGTTCATATCATCAGGAACCTGTTGAATTATTTGATAAGGGTTACCGGCGCAGAACACATCGAATTTGGATATCACATTGAAAAAGGCATCTACCCATTGTTTTTTGTCAGGGACTTTTCCCGGGAAATTTCTCAGGATAAACTTAATCACTCATACGAAAACCTGGAAGAATTAAGCAATTTCTCCTCCCTGCCGGATCCAAGGGCAATCCAGGAGCTGGTTCATACACAGGAACTCGTTAAATTATTGAATGGAAGCATTTGGGCCAAATCGGGTATGCCAGAAAACCTGGTTTTTTATTTTCACCTGGGAAAGGAGCAAATTATTTCTCATGCCACCATTCATGGCAAAGAGAGGCCTGACAGGGAAATTGAGTGGGCATCAAAAAACATTCTTGTAGTGGAAGATCTGCCTAATAACTACTTATATATAGAGGCCATACTCAGAAAAACCAGGGCTAACCTGATTCATGTAACAAATGGTATGGATGCTATCAGTACAGTTAAGTCGGGGCAACAGGTCGACCTGATCTTAATGGATATTCGCCTCCCTGGTATGGATGGATACGAAACCACCCGAAAAATAAAACTCCTCCGTCCCAATATTCCTGTCATTGCCATTACGGCATATTCAATCCAGGATGAAGAAGAAAAAATCCGTAAAGCAGGCATTAACGGATATGTTGGCAAACCTATCCATTCGGATGATCTTATATCTAAAATGAATGAAGTAATGCGAAACTATCCCCGTAAGAGTTTCAGGCTTATAAAATGGGCCATATAAAAAGTTTTTATAATCCAAAATATTCCTTATTTTTGCAGACCCTATTTCAGGGATTATTATTGAAAGACAATTATAATATTTGATATGGCACATCATTTATCTGCAAAGAAAAGGATCAGACAAAACGAAAAGCGCAAGCTGCATAACAAGTACTACGCAAGGACAACCCGTAATGCTGTTAAGAAAATACGCGACATGGATAACAAAGAAGAAGCTTCAGCCGAACTGCAAAATGTTGTCTCATTGCTCGACAAGCTTTCAAAACGGAATATTATTCATAAAAACAAAGCAGCAAACCTCAAATCAAAGCTGGCAAAGCAGGTCAATAAGATGTAAAACAGTATTTTCTCATCTATGGAAAAGGGTGGCCCGCAAAGCCACCTTTTTTTGTTGTCATCCCGAACCAGGTTCGGGATCTCATCCAAAGCCTGTCAGATCCTGAAACAAGTTCAGGATGACTTGTTCTTTCCTTTTTAGATACACTTTTTCATTCGATAATTCGTCATTTTCATCATAAAGGTAAAAATCCCTTCTGATGAACAACTACAAAAAACTAACCATCAAGGAATGGGCCCTGGAAGACCGCCCACGCGAAAAGATCATATCGCAGGGTATCAAAAGCCTGAGTCCGGCCGAATTACTTTCAGTGATCATAGGTTCCGGTACACGGACGGCTTCTGCTGTGGAGCTTTCAAAGAATATCCTGAAGTCAGTCAACAATAATATCGATGAACTGGCCAGGCGCGACCTGAATCAACTGCAGAAAATCCCCGGAATAGGTCCCGCCAGGGCATTATCCATTTTAGCTGCATTCGAGTTGAGTACCAGGCGGAATTCACATGCAGCTCATCCCAGGAAAAAAATAGGAGGAAGCAAAGATGTGTTTGAAATATTTCATCCTTTATTAAAGGACCTTGCATATGAAGAGTTCTGGATACTGCTGATAAACAGGGCAAACCTGGTGCTGGATAAATCAAAGATCAGCCAGGGAGGAATTTCAGGTACGGTTATCGACACCCGGATCATATTAAAAAAAGCTGTCGACAAGCTCAGTTCTTCCCTGATCCTTTGCCACAACCATCCCTCAGGGAACCTGAAACCCAGCGAAGCAGACATCAGAATAACTGAAAAAATTAAAAAATCCGGAGAAATAATGGATATTAACCTGCTCGATCACCTGATAATTGCAGATAATTCATATTTTAGTTTTGCTGATGAAGGTTTGATCTGATCCGCTCCAGATGAAAATAAATCATTATCACAATAAGGATATTGATTTGGATAAGTGGGATAAATGCGTACAAAATGCCATTAATCCGGCTATCTATCCATTATCTTGGTATCTGCATATAACATCTCCTGACTGGGAAGGATTGTTTTCGGATGACTATAAAACCATCGTTCCTCTGCCAATAGTGAAAAAGCTTGGCAGGCAAGTGGTTTATCAACCTGAATTTACCTGGCAACTGGGTATATTTTCCAGCGAGTCGCTGAATCCCGGAGTAGTTGAGAACCTGCTGAGCCATATCCCGTCAAAATACCGTATCGGAAGTTACCATCTCAATAAATACAATGTGATAGAATCCGGCAAATATGCTGTTTACCCATTGCAAACTACTGAGCTCCAGTTGATATCCAGTTATGATAAGATTCGGGCGGAATACAAATCAAGCTTACATACCCGGGTTGAACGAGCCAAACAAAACAGGGTCAGTATGGTAAAAAGTATTACCAATCACGATTTTGTAAATTTCGCATATAAGTTCGATCGTTTTAATACCCTCCGGCTGAATCCAACCCGCCTGATCCTGTTGCGGCAGATTGTTTCGAATGCAATCCGATACAGAATGGGTGAAATCTATGGCGCCTATACCAAAGAAAATAACTTGTGCGCTGCCATCTTTCTGATTCATTATAAGGGAAGAAGTATCATTCATTATGCCGTATCAGATAATGACGGAATTGAATCCGGGGCCCTTTATATGATGATCGATAATGTCATTATTACTCATTCGGGAAAATCAATAATTTTGAGTGTTGATGATCCTTTCAATTCAAACCTGTCGGATCTGTTGAAGTATTTTGGAGCAAAATCTTATACCTTTACAAAGATCAAAACGAAACGATTTCTGCTCAATATAAAATGACAAGTCTAATGCGGGTACATTATGCAGAAGGATACTTTACAACCTTACTACTGTCTTTGCATTCCGATAATAAAATCCGGATTTCATTCTTAATTACCGGATGGACAAGGCCGGAAGCGATTTCATTTAATGGTTCCAATACAAATCTTCTGTTTTCAAGGTTTCTTTGAGGGATAACCAGGTTGGTGGTGCCGATGATCTCATCGTTGTAGAACAATATATCGATATCAATGGGGCGATTTTCATATCCTCTGCCTATCCGCTTCCTCCCCATTTTATTTTCAATCCTGATGATTTCATCCAATACTGTTTGTGGCATAAGTCCCGATTCGACCAGGATACACTTATTCAGGAAGTCTGCTCCCTTAAATCCCCATGACTCCGTCTCAAATATTGAAGATTCAGTAATGATATGGCCGATCGTGGCGCTGATCTGCTCCCTGGCTGTCGCCAGTTGATTCAACCGGTCACCCAGATTACTCCCAATAAGCAGATAGACTTTATTCATTTGAAAAGAAATTAACTTTTATCCATTGCCCAAAAGTAATAAATCATTAATTACCTATTTTCTTTATCTTTATGATCTTAACTTCGATAGATTAAAAAATCCATACCATGAAAAGCTTTCTTAAGTATACCCTGGCCACTATTGTCGGAATAATATTATCCACCATCATTTTATTCCTTTTTCTTATCATCATCGTTGCTGCCTCATCACAGGAAAAACCTGTTGAGATAAAGGAAAACACCATCCTTTTAGTGAAACTGAACGAGCAGATTGTTGAACGGACCGTTGATAGTCCATTTAATTACTTTTCTTCCGGTCTGTTTACTATGACCAGGGCAATGGGTTTAAACGATATCCTGGATAACATAAACAAAGCCAAACTGGATGAAAACATTTCCGGGATCTATATGGAGCTCACAGCTATCGCGGCCGGCATGGGAACTGTTGAAGAGATCCGGAATGCTTTAATCGACTATAAGGAATCCGGGAAATTTCTTATTTGTTACGGTGATATTCTAACACAGAAAGCTTATTACCTGGCTTCCGTTGCCGATACCATATACCTCAATCCGGCAGGACAAATGATCCTTATGGGTTTTGGCGCTCAGGTAATGTTTTATAAGGAGGCCCTGGACAAGCTGGGTGTCGAGATACAGATTATCCGGCATGGAACCTATAAAAGTGCAGTAGAACCCTTCATGCTCAATGAGATGAGCGATGAGAACCGGGAGCAAACATTGGCCTGGGTAGGAACCATTTGGGAGCATACACTGAAAGGAATATCTGAGGAACGCGAAATCGCAATAGAAAAACTCAATGAGTTTGCCGATAACATGACCATTAAAAATGCACAGCTTGCCCTTGATAATGGATTGATCGATGGCATTATGTTTAAGGACCAGGTCATTGATGAACTCAAAAAAATAACCAATACGGAAGAAAAGAAAGACCTGAGAAGCATCTCGCTAAGAAAATACACCAAAGTCCCAAAGGTCAGGGAGAAGGGCTGGTCAAAAGATAAGATTGCTGTTATTTATGCACACGGTACCATCAACCTGGGAAACATGGGCGAAGGATACATCAGTTCAGAACGCATTTCCAAAACCATCCGGAATGCCAGGAGAGACAGCACAATCAAAGCCATCGTGCTCAGGATAAACTCTGGAGGCGGGGGATCTCTTGCATCTGAAGTGATCAGAAGGGAAATTGAATTAGCCAGTGAGGTTAAGCCGGTTGTGGCATCCTTTGGTGATGTAGCGGCCTCCGGTGGATATTACATTGCTGCCCAGGCTGATACTATCCTTTGCAATCCTAATACCATTACCGGTTCAATTGGTGTTTTTGCTATTATACCATATGCCGGGGAATTCTTTAGTAATAAACTGGGCATTAATATGGATGTGGCAAAAACAAATCCCCATGCCGATATGGGATCTCCTTTCAGGCCTCTCAGCGAAGATGAAAAATCTGTGATCAGGTTTGGTGTGGAGGAAGTTTATGATGATTTTCTTGAATATGTAGGTGATGGACGTAATATGACGAGGGAAGAGGTGGATGCTATTGGCCAGGGAAGAGTCTGGAGCGGTGTGAATGCCCTTGAAAACGGCCTGGTTGATCTTTATGGCGGAAAAATAGAATCTATTGAGATAGCTGCTAAGATGGCGGGACTCGAAAAATACAGGATTGTGGAATTACCTAAACTCGAAGATCCTTTTGAACAATTACTGCGCGAATTAACCGAAAATGCAAAAATGAGAACGATCAGCAAGGAACTGGGTGAAGAGTTTAAATACTATAAACAATTGCACGACCTGAAGCATTTATCAGGTATACAGGCCAGGTTGCCTTTTATGTTCGAAATCAATTAACATTAAATTATTGTGTATATGTCATTCCGAATCCGCGTGCCCAGGGCAGGCAAGTTCAGGATGACTTAGTTTTCAGTTATGATAACCTTGTATTGATCATGCAGACCTCCCCCAGAAATACCTGGAGAATTTTACTGTATCCATTATCATTGATATATGGCTTCATAATATATTTCAGGAATCTTCTGTTCGACTACCAGCTGATCTCTTCTGAAGAGTTTGATATGCCCGTTATATCTGTCGGGAATATCACTGTTGGAGGTACAGGTAAGACGCCCCATGTGGAATACCTTATCCGCCTTCTGAAAGATGAATTTAAAGTTGCCTCTCTAAGCCGCGGCTATAAGCGAAAAACAAGGAATTATATCCTGGCGGATCAGGATTCTACACTCGATGAGATAGGGGACGAATCGCGCCAGATAAAAAGCAAATTTCCAGAAATAAATGTAGCAGTGGACCGCAGAAGGGTGAAAGGAATAAAAAACCTGATGAAAGAGATCCCCGACCTGGATGTGATCCTCCTGGATGATGCATACCAGCACAGGCGTGTCAAGCCAGGCTTATCAATCCTGCTGATCGATTATAACCGTCCCATCTCCACCGATTTGCTGCTACCGGCCGGTAGGCTTCGGGAACAGTCATTTGAGAAAAGAAGAGCCAATATTATACTGATTACCAAATGCCCCGACAGGATCAAACCCATCGAGAGACGCTTGATCTTTAAAGACCTCAGGTTATATCCCTTTCAGAATCTTTATTTTACCAGGCTTCACGATAAGGATCCTGAGCCAGTATTTCCTGATGTTGAATTATCCTTGTCCCGGAAGACGATAAAAGATATCAAACCACATGTCCTGATGATTTCAGGAATCGTCAATCCCAGGTCATTCAAAAAATATATCCGTAACTACTCTACCAAAATAACCGAACTTATTTTCCCCGATCACTATTCATTCAGGAAAAAAGACATACAACAAATTATCCAAACATTTCAGGAAATGGAAGGGGAAGAAAAGATGATCATGACAACCGAAAAAGATGCCATGCGTCTTCAAAAATTTCCTGACATTGATCCTTTGGTCAAAATAAAAATGTATTATATTCCGATTGTTATTGATTTCCTTAACGAAGACACAGAGAACTTTAATCATCACATTCTGAATTATGTTAGGCACAATAAAAGAGACAGTATCCTTCATAAAAAATAAGACCGGTTTTGAGCCGGAAACCGGAATCATCCTTGGCACGGGTTTAGGGGGAATGGTTTCGGAGATTAAGCAGGAGTTCGTCCTGGATTATGAGAATATTCCCAATTTCCCGGCATCCACAGTTGAAAGTCACCATGGCAATCTTATTTTTGGCACCATCAATGAGAAAAAGGTAGTAGCCATGCAGGGCCGGTTTCACTATTATGAAGGTTATACCATGCAGGAGGTTACTTTCCCTGTGCGTGTTATGAAATATCTCGGGATCAGGCACCTGTTTGTATCCAATGCCAGCGGTGGTGTAAATCCCGGTTTCGAAATAGGTGACCTGATGATCATTAACGACCACATCAACCTCATTCCGAACCCGCTTATAGGCAAACACTATCCCGAATTTGGCGACCGTTTTCCTGACATGAGTGAGACTTACAATACAGAATTAATTGAACGGGCAAAGGAAATTGCATACAAAAACAGTATTAAGGTTCAGGTAGGTTGTTATGTTGGAACCACAGGGCCAACTCTTGAAACACCAAAGGAATATGTCTATTTCAGGAACATAGGCGGTGATACAGTGGGCATGTCGACGGTTCCTGAGATCATAGTTGCTCACCAGATGGGCATTACCTGTTTTGCTATCTCAATAATTACCGACCTGGGGGTACCGGGGAAGATAGTAAAGGTTTCTCTCGACGATGTTAAAGGAGTGGCCGAAGAGGCAGAGCCGAAAATGACCCTGATCATGAAGGAACTGATCAGCAGTCTTTAGCTTTACAAATTCCGGCCTGAAAGAACACATGTTTTCTTCACCTCCCTTACCTGTCCGCTCAAGGTAAAAAGCTTGATATAAACAAGGTATATTCCCGTATTCACACGACGGCCTGAATGATCTGTCCCATCCCATGTTATATGGCCATTGTTTCCCAATAATTGGTTATTTGCAAGCTGGCATATCAGTCTGCCACGCGGATCAAAAATCCAGGCGCTGACAACACTGCCCGGGTAATCGAAATGGTAATGTATACTTACATAATCATCTATTCCATCATTGTCGGGAGAGAAGATTTCGGGCTCAATGTGTATTCCTGAGATATGGGAAGGTTCATTCATCCCCTGTGAATTCTGATATCCGGGAGTTGCAAATCCTGCATCCTCTGCGGCAGAGTGCCAATTGTTCGGATCATTGGTCGGAGAAAAGGGACTTATCCGTTCAAGTGATACGCCCTCACCGGAAGCCAGCAAAGGAAAATGCATTTTTGAATTGTAGGCGAATTCATCAATAACCTGGTACCATCTGTTCAATAACACAATTGTTCCGGAATTATCGCCATAGGCAGGCAATTCTGGTAATTCAATCCCGTTATCCGCCGGCATTCCCGGAAAATCTATCATTAGTTGATTAATATTTTCAGAAAGGAGTAAGTAGTCCTGCGGGAAAAATAGCCTGTGCCCGTTATCCAATCTTGCTGCCGATGATATTGAATCGTTATAGATGTCCCTGTTAGCTATCATGATATCATTTAAATCAAAGGTGCCGGATGAGGCATTGTACAGTTCTACAAAATCAACCCCACCCGGGGATGGATTAAACAATATCTCATTGATCACTATTTCCCCGCTATCGGGAAATTCAGGTACGGCAAATTTAATCGGCCTGCCTGTCACGGGATTTCCTGCACAATCTCTTACATGTGGGGAAATTTCGAGGTAAAAAACAGAATCCCTGTTCAGCTCTTTATTCAGATGCAAAATGGTTTCACTATATTCCGGCGACACCAGGTTAACATGTGTTATCATGCCGTGATATCCCGAAATGTCATAATGATCGATTCCCGTTTGACCTGCACTGTCCATGGGTTCATTGAAAAGGATCTTTATTACATTTTTTTCCGGCAATTCTACACGCAGGACATCCGGATTCAGGATATCAGGATTTGGCTGATATATGGAATTAATCCGTCCCGGGGTTCCACCATTCAGATCTTTAGAGGTCTTCCAGTTTATGCTGCCACCACAAAATCTTTCGGGATCGATTCTTTCCAGTGACCAGCCACCCGACCGGAAATACTCGTTTTCATACCAATCCTCATTATAATTAAGCCAGTCGATCAGCCGGCCATCGGGATCGTTGAGCATGATTTTTCCCGCATCATTTTTCAGGCTGGTTTTACTCCTGAGCAGGGAAATTATTTTTAAGGTATCAGTAAAAAGGTCCATTGCATCCTCATGAGTAAGCAGGAGGTAATCTCCACTATCGATGACAATATCGGGAAATGTCATGATAGTTTGATTACAGGCCAGTTGCCATTCATATAATACAATTTGATGACCGCTTCGGTTGTATAGTTCTATAAATTCATATTCAGGTAGTCCCATGGAGGGTGTTGGATCAGTCATGATCTCATTGATTATGATATCATTCGCGGCTGGTTGAAAATATGTGAAGTAATGCCGGCTTGTCCCCAGCATGTTTCCCTTCAGGTCTAAAATATTATGAATCAGCAATGTACATTCCTGGCCATCAGGGAAGGGTGTGTCAAAGGTCAGCAGTAGTTCACTATTCGATACAATATGCACATTCATCGGGTGACCAACATCATGGTCAACCATGAAATTGATTGCATTAATTAGTCCCGAGGTATCGATCTTCTCTGAAAAACGGATGAATAGCTGGTCACTCCCTGCAATTATTATCGAGTCCACTGCAGGCGCAATGGTATCCTTCAGGAAAAATCCGTCCAGCGTTATATCATCCACCCAAAGCTTCATATCCTGTTTGGATGAATATTCATAATACAGACCGATATGTGCAGGTGCAATGCGCTTTGTTTCCAGGCCGCTGCCGATCTCAATCCAATCCTCATCCAAATTGAAGAATTTATAATAGATGATCCAGTCACCTTTTGGATTGCGCGTTGCCTTCATCCGGCAAGGTGAATTTGGACCAATGCTATCCTGCCAGTTCAGATTTGTTTCAATCACTATCGTTCCCTTTCCATGGTCGATCCTCCATAGTTTAACCAGGTCATCAGAGTCATGATAGTTCACGCCGATCGCGTATCCTGATGCTTTGCCTGCCGGGTGCATTTCACAGGCCTCCTGGTCAGAGATTAAAAAAAAGGCCCAATTATTTGACGAAGAGGGATTATAGCCATGATGGATCGTGAATTCCCAGGAGGTGGCACCCAGGTCAGGCCTGAGGCTATCCATGCCTGTACTGATCTGATCGTGCCCGGAATCCTGATTATCAAATACATGAGACAGGCTGGCCTTCCCCGATATTGAGATCCCGGAAGTAATATCCCACGAAGAATCCCTGCACTGGACCCATCCCGATAATCCTTCTTGTTCAAAATCAAATGTAATCTGCGCTGAACATATTGCAGAAATAAATAAAAAAAGTAAACCAAGCTTTTTCATTTCAAAATATTATTTCAATTTTTGCACTCATAATAGATTGTTACCGGTTTTGCCCGTTCAGTTACAATCTGAAATTTTTAATCATATAATCTCATACCATTATGAAAGTTGCCGTTGTTGGTGCTACAGGTCTTGTTGGAACCGTAATGTTAAAAGTGCTTGAGGAAAGAAACTTTCCTGTTACAATCCTTTATCCCGTTGCCTCCGAAAAATCGGTTGGTAAAGAGGTAGTTTTTTCAGGAAAAAAACATAAAGTCATTGGGATGGCCACCGCAGTGGCAGAAAAACCTGATGTAGCTATATTCTCTGCCGGGGGTGGAACCTCGCTCGAATGGGCGCCGAAGTTTGCTGAAGTCGGGACTGTTGTGATTGACAATTCTTCTGCATGGAGAATGGATCCGACAAAAAAGCTGGTTGTGCCGGAAATCAATGCATCTGTAATGACTCCGGAGGATAAGATCATTGCCAATCCGAATTGTTCCACGATCCAGATGGTGTTGGCATTGGCCCCGTTGCATAAAGCCTATGGGATCAGGCGGGTTGTGGTTTCTACATACCAATCTGTTACCGGGACGGGGGTAAAAGCTGTGCGTCAGCTTGAAAATGAGCTGGCAGGTATTGAGGGAGAAATGGCTTATGCTCATCCAATTAACAAAAATTGCCTGCCACACTGTGATATGTTCCTTGAGAATGGCTATACCAAGGAGGAGATGAAGATGCTTAACGAAACGCGTAAGATCCTTGGGGATGACAGCATCCGGGTTACCATGACGGCTGTGAGGGTACCTGTGATTGGAGGCCATTCAGAGGCCATCAATATTGAGTTCGCAAAAGCTTTTGAGGTGGATGATGCCCGCAGGCTCCTCGCCGAAATGCCGGGTATAGTTATTGAAGATGATCCTGCCAATAATATCTATCCCATGCCCCGGAATGCCGAAGGTAAGGATGAAGTATTTGTTGGGCGTATCCGGCGCGATGAATCCATTCCAAACGGACTGAATATATGGGTGGTATCGGATAACCTGAGAAAGGGTGCCGCCACGAATGCTATACAGATTGCGGAATATATGGTGGAGATGGGGCTGATTGGCTAGTCATTCAGGACTTACCTGCCTTAGCTGCTTAAGATCAATACAATAAATCATTGTACGGGTAGCGTTTAACATGAAGCTCTTTCACCCGTTCGTACAGCATATCCCTGATCTCTTCAATATTGTCCTTTTTCCTGGCTGACACAAAAGCGCATGTCCCGCTATACCTGGCCATCCATGACTTTTTCAGGTCATCGAGACTGAAGTTTTCCCTGGTGACAGGGGTCAGGTCATCTTCATCCTTGGGGATGAATTGAAAGATATCAGTTTTATTAAAGACCATGATTACCGGTTTATCGACTGCATCGAGTTCGAAAAGGGTTTGGTTCACCACTTCGATCTGTTCCTCGAAATTTGGATGAGAGATATCAACGATGTGCAGCAGGAGATCGGATTCCCTGACCTCATCGAGTGTTGATTTGAAGGATTCAACCAGGGAATGAGGCAGTTTCCTGATGAAACCGACCGTATCAGAAAGAAGAAACGGCAGGTTGCCGATAACTACTTTCCTGACAGTTGTATCGAGGGTGGCAAATAGTTTGTTTTCTGCAAAGACATCCGATTTACTCAACACATTCATCAGGGTGGATTTCCCTACATTGGTATACCCTACCAGTGAAACCCTTACCATTTTTCCCCTGTTTTGCCGCTGGGTATGCATCTGCTTGTCAATTTTCACCAGGTCGGTTTTCAGCTTGGCGATGCGGTCCCTGATGACCCGCCGGTCCGTTTCAATCTCGGTCTCCCCGGGACCCCTCAGGCCAATCCCTCCTTTTTGTCTTTCCAGGTGGGTCCACATCCCGGTTAGCCTGGGAAGGAGATATTGATATTGAGCAAGTTCAACCTGAGTTTTGGCATGCGCTGTTTTGGCTCTGCTGGCGAAGATATCTAGGATCAGGTTGGTGCGGTCGAGGATCCTGCAGTCGAGAGCCTTTTCAACATTTCGCAGCTGGCTGGGTGATAATTCATCATCAAAAATAACAAGGTCAATCTCCCGGTCATCGACAAATTGTTTTATCTCAAGTAATTTCCCGGAGCCCACGAAGGTTTTTGTATCGGGATATTTCAGGCGTTGGGTAAATTGACCAACCGGAACAGCTCCGGCTGTCTTCACAAGAAAGGCCAGTTCCTCCAGGTATTCATTTACAGCTCCCTCATCCTGTGATTCATCAATCACACCGATCAGTATGGCCGTTTCCTC
>JADHVS010000127.1 GCA_016783865.1 Bacteroidales bacterium | reverse complement strand
GCAATTAAAAATGATATATTTGATACTCCAAAGCAATGTAGCCCTTTAGTATCAACAAGACCTTGAAATAGATTATCTATCCTATCATAGAATAGAGCCTTTCTGAATAAATTATTTTAATCACACTCCCCACCCACTCGCTTATATTCCGATTCACGATTCACGATTCACGATTCACGGTTTATTCATATCTTAAGCTCACCACAGGATTTTTTGTTGCTGCCCTGAATGATTGAATGGAAGTTGAGATAAGGGCAATTACAAACACCGATATACCGGTAATGATATAATCGGTCCATTCAATTTCCACTCTGAATTCAAAGTTTTGCAGCCAATTAGTCATTATGTAAAATGATGCCGGGAAGGCAATGATCATTGAAACGATGATCCAGATCAGGATATTTTTGTTCAACAGATACAAGATCTGAAATATCCTTGCCCCATTCACTTTCCTTATCCCAATTTCTTTTGTCCTCATTTCTGCAGAATACATCATCAGTCCGGCCAGCCCCAGACAGGCAATGAGAATCGTAAGTAAAGCAAAAATGCTCATTACCCTTGTTTGCAGGATATCGGTCTGGTATAGTGTGGTATACAAATCATCAATAAAATGATATTCAAAAGGATAATCGGGGTATATATTTCTCCAGGTTTCAGATAGGTATGCAATGGATTCCTGGAAATTATTTTCATCAATCCGTATGGCAAAACACCAGAACCATATGTGCTTTTGAAACAATACCAATGGCTTTACCGGTGTGGCCATAGAATAATAATGAAAGTCTTTACACACACCAATTATCTGTCCTCCCTTAAATATCTCAGGATACTGAGAAAATACCAGGCTGAATGATCTGCCAAGTGCCTCCTCAGGGGAATCAAAACCCAGCTTTTTCAAGGCTGCCTCATTCAGGATATAATACTCGTTGGCCTCCATTCCCTGGTAATCAGGAAAATTCCTTCCAGCAATTAATGTAATATCATAAAAATCCAAATAGCTGTCATCTACCGGCATCACACCAATATAGTCATCCTCCTGAGATTCATCCTTCCCCTCCATTTCATAGGCCATGGCATCCATCACATCATGTCCGGGCTCTTCCATGCTGGCACTCACTTCTTTGATCAGCGGACTTTCCAATATCTCCTGCTTGAAAACGGGGTATTTTTCAAGGACAGGACGGGACAGGTTTTTCAGGATGAGTATATCTTTATTATTACTGCCGATTCCCCCATCCAGCATATAATTAACCTGCTTAGTCACCAGTAATGTACAGAGGATCAATATGATTGAACCCGTAAATTGGATAATGATCATGACCTTCCTGCAGGTAATACCTCCACCAGCCACAATGGCTTTGAATCCAGATTCATAAAATACGCTCCCGGTAAGACGCGACAGTTTCTCCTTAAACCGGATCCATACAACGGGCAAAGCTCCGGCCAATACTCCCAGAAGGCCAATAATGAAACCCAGGATCATTATCTGAAGCCATACGACGGATTGATCCAAAGCAAGACTGAAGCCAAAATACCTGTTCAGCCATGGCAAACCAATTACGAGTATTAAAACAGACAACAGAAGGGCTATAAATTGGTGAGTGGCCGACTCAAAGGCAATAAACCTTGATACATCCCGGATGCGGGCACCCACCAAGCGATTCAGAAATATAAAACCCAGTTTCTTATTGATTGCAGCCAGCTGGATGTTCGCATAATTTATAAATGCAATGATTATCAGTATGATAGCAACAATTATGAAGATATATACATTCCCGGCCTTACCATTGTGCTCTATTTCTCGGTCTTTATGAGAATGGAGATGAATGTCTGTTATTTTTTGTAAATGAGGAGACCAATATTCGATATTCTCTTCAGGAATGCGTTGCTTCAGAAAATCCGGAAACTTGTCTAAAATATCTCCGGGGTCAGCTCCCTCATGGAGCAAAACATAGATAAAAGCCCAACCCACGTGTTGTTTGGGATCATCTATTGAACCAAGGATATCCACATGAAAATGAGAATTTACCGGGAAATCCTCCATAATACCTGTTACCGTATACACGTTACGGATTGAATCGAATTGGTGACCAAAATATAGTGGTTGTCCTAATGGATCATCTTCTCCGAAATAGGTTTCAGCCAGCGACTCGGTTATTACAACCGATTTGGGCTCAGATAAAACATAATTGGGGTCGCCCTCCTTTAATTTATAACCAAATACATCAAAAAAACTTGAATCGGCCGCGAAATTCCTTTCATTGATGAACTTACTGTCTTCAATTTGCACAGTAGTTGTTCTCATGGGTTGCAGCCTGATCACCTGTTCAATTTCAGGAAAATAATCCTTCAGGTATAAAACCCAGTCCTGGGAGCACCTGGCAAAATGGCTATAATGATCCTGGAACTCATATTCAAAGGAAAGCCTGTATAGCCGGTCGGCCTTCGGATGAAACCGGTCATAACTCATTTCATGATTCACCCATACGAGGATAAAAAATGCACTGGTCAGGGCAGTCACCAATCCGCCTATACTAATGAATTGATAAAAAATGTTCTTTCTAAGATTACGAAGTGTAAACCTTAAAATTATCCGGAACATATGCCTGTGATTGATGCGAATTAAAGATAGGGGAAAAAAACAGGCCTTCTGAAAATTTAAGATTTATTAACTATCCCGTGAGTCGTGAGTCGTGAATCGTGAGTCGAAGGTGTGAGAGATGGGAGTTTAGTGTGGTCTACTGTCTACTGTCTACTTCTCCCCACACTCACCACCCACTCACTTGTCTTCCGATTCACGATTCACGACTCACGACTCACGGTTTATTCATATCGAAGGCTTTCCACAGGATTTTTCCTCGATATACTGAGTGCATGATAATACACTGTTAGCAGGGAAATAATTAATGCAGAGAATGCGGCAACAACAAATATCCACCATGAGACGGGTGCATGGTGTGCATAGTTTTGCATCATTCTGGTAATAATGAATAATGACACTGGTATCGAAATGGCGATGGCAAGCAACACCTGTTTACTGAAATCAAACAACAACATCCTCAGGATAGAATGTAATGTTCCGCCATTTACTTTCCGGATGGCAATTTCCTGGGTTCTATTTTCAGCAGAAAATGAGGACAAACCATATAATCCCAGAATGGAAAGAAGGATGGCGATCACAGCAAAATATTTAAACAATACACTGATTTTAGTCTCTGATTTGTAAACCTCATCAAAACTCTCATCAAAAAATTGATATTCAAATGGATAGTCCGGGGCATACTGATGGGTAACCTGCTCAATGTAAGATAGTACTCCGGGAATATCGGTTAAATTGACTTTAATCAGCACATAATTATACCACGGCCTGTATATCCTCATAGCAAACGCACCGGAAGATTCCCTTAACGGCCTGAAGTAAAAATCCTTTACCACACCCACGATATAACCCTTTCTGAACCGTTCCGGAAATTCATTGTGGATAAATTCTACCCTGGCCCCCACCGGATCGGTCAGTCCCATTGCCTTAACGGCTGTCTCATTTACGATATATGAAATGGAATCATCTGACGGGAAAGACCTGGAAAAGCTTCTTCCGCTTACCAACTCCATTCCCATAGTCTCAATGAATTCATAATCTGCCGTGAGATAATTGATGGGAACTCCCTGATCGTCTGGATTATCGGGCCAGTCTAAGCTTACAATCCAGTTTACATCATTGGGCAGTAATGAAGATGCACTTACATTCAGGATCATTGGATTCTTTAATAGTTCTTCTCTGAAGGCATCAAAACTTTTCTCCAGATCAGAATTGTATGGTAATGTAACGATTTGTTCGTACTGGTATCCCAATCCGATATTCCTGGTATACTTCAATTGCTTATTAGCATAGATGGTTGAAATAATAAGTGATACAGAAATCACATATTGAAATACAATAAGAGCCGACCTTACCTGTTTACCCTTAAGCCCCCTGGCAAGTTTACCTTTCAGTATATCCACCGCATTCAGGGATGAACCTGAAAGAGCAGGATATACACCTGAAATAATTGATGTAAAGATCCCGATACAAATGATTGCTGACATAAATACCGGATCGGTATATTGTATTATCAGTTCCCTTCCTGTATATGCATTAAATAAAGGCCGGATCAATTCAACCAGGATCAGGGCTATAAACAGGCTAATAAAAACGACGGAAACCACCTCTCCCAAAAACATCCTTATAATTTGGGATCGACTGGCTCCCAAAACTTTTCTGATACCAATTTCTTTGACCCTGCGGGTAAACCTGGCTGTACTCAGATTGATGTAATTCATACAAGCGATCACCAGGATCAGTATACCTATGAATGAAAAAAGATACACATGTCTGATCCGGCCCGGCTTTCCATTTTCATTCAGGTATATTTCTTCTACATTTTGCAAACACGGGTATCCCCCCGTCTCAGGATCCATTGTGCGGTAAAAATCAAAAATAGCCTGCTCTACTTCATCTTTCCTTTTTCCTTCCTGCACCAATATATATGAAGGACCGGCATAATACCAGCTGTTTAGTCTTAATTCCGGAACATTCCCGATGTGTCCCAGGGCAGAATATTGCAAATGAGAATTCCTGGGAGGATCTTTAATTACACCGGTAATGGTAATTGGATGGCTCTCCAAATAAAGTACTTTCCCCATCGGATCCTCATCCCCAAAAATATCCCGGGCTACTTTTTCCGTAATAACAGCATTACTGAGATCGGATAAAGCGGTCTCGGGATTCCCGGCTATGAACTCAATTGAAAAAATGCTGAAAAATCCCGGATCAACCAATGCCATATTTTGGCTGTAATAGGGTTTGTCTTTATATTTAACCAGGACAGAACCCTCCCAAAAGCGAGTATAATCAACCACTTCAGGATACAGGTTGAACAATGACGGGGCCAGTGGAAAAGGACTTGCTATCCATAAAACATCCACATTTGAACTGTCTTTTGTGAGTACTTTATAAATCCTGTCGCCATTTGGAAAAAACCTGTCATAGCTTAGTTCGTTCATAACCCACAGAAAGATCAGAATGGATACAGCTATCCCGAAGGCCAGTCCCAGGATATTGACAGCAGTATGGACTTTCTGCCTTACTATTATTCTTGTTGCAAGTATAAGATTCTTGATAAACATGTTCTTCGTTTCTTCGTTCTTCGTTCTTCTGTCTACTGTCTACTGTTTACTGTCTACTTCCATTCCCAACAAACATGCCACTCTCCTAATCGACTAATATACAACATAATACAAAATAATCATTTATTTTTATTGTCTGTTTTTCCAACATCTGTTGTTGGATTTTACATCATTTTTATATATTTGACTTACTATTATCCATTTCTATGAATACAAAACAAGGCAATATATTAATTGTCGATGATAATGAAGAGCTCCTGGTTGCCCTCAACATGTACCTGGCCCCTCATTTTGCTGAAATAAAAACAATTAAAGCTCCGAACCTCATCCCTAAATTAATCGAATCGGGTGAATTTGACCTTGTTCTGCTTGATATGAATTTCACTGCCGGTGAAACATCAGGCAACGAAGGTTTCTACTGGATGAACAGGATCCTTGAATATGATCCTGATGCAGGAATTGTATTTATTACTGCCTATGGAGATATTGAGCTGGCAGTCCGGGCCATGAAGGAGGGAGCAACAGATTTTATCCAGAAATCCTGGGATGAGAATAAAATCCTGTCCACCCTTTTATCAGCTTATAAGTTCCGGCAAACGAAGCAGGAGATCAGTAAATTAAAACAAAAACAAAAACACCTGTCGGATCATATAGATGGTGAGTATTCTTTGGTGACCGGCCGCTCAGAAATAATGCGACAGCTAATGCAAACTGTTGAAAAAGTAGCTGGGACGGAAGCCAATATCCTTATTCTGGGAGAAAATGGAACAGGGAAAGAAGTATTAGCCAGGGAAATACATAAGCGTTCCGGCCAGTCAGGAGAAATATTTGTCCCGGTAGATCTCGGTTCGCTGCATGAGAACCTTTTTGAAAGTGAGTTATTTGGTCATGATGCAGGTGCATTTACGGATGCCAAAAATAGCCGGGCAGGACGGTTTGAGATTGCAAATAACGGTACGATCTATCTGGATGAGATCGGTAATATTCCATTGCATCTTCAAAGCAAATTATTATCTGTTATCCAAAATCATGAAATCACAAGGGTGGGATCATCTAAATCCATACCTGTTCGATTCAGGCTTATTTGTGCGACCAATAAACCTATATATGAGATGGTAGAAAAAGGTGATTTCAGAGAAGATCTCCTTTACCGTATTAACACCATACAACTGGATATACCTCCCCTTCGTGAACGACCTGAAGACATAGCACAACTGTCAGATTTTTATCTGCAGAAATTCTCCATGAAGTATAATAAAGGGCGGATGAATATCAGTAAGGCAGGCATGGAGAAACTGAAAAAATACAGTTGGTATGGTAATATTCGTGAATTGCAGAATACCATTGAAAAGTCAGTCATACTTGCAGATGATGATATGCTCACACCGGCCAATATCCAAATACGAAATAAGGTCTCATTATCCCCGGAACCTGATGAATTTACCCTGGATGTCCATGAGAAAATCCTGATTACAAAAGCCCTGGAAAGGTTCAGGGGAAATATAAGTGTAGCAGCAAAG
This sequence comes from Bacteroidales bacterium, assembly GCA_016783865.1. The sequence continues at coordinate 6,036 of JADHVS010000127.1, read as the reverse complement.
CGCCTGGGAATTAACCGTTCTACTTTGTATGAAAAAATCAGAAAATATGACCTTCAATAGTTTACCAGTTAAAATTACTGTTCAATGCATCCTGATTGCCATAGTGGCATTTATGCTCCTCTGGACCATAAATCAGGATTATATGATCATCACCTCTGCAGGTCTCCTGGTTTTATGGATTTTACAGATAGGATATTTAATCCATGTTACCAATAAGTCAAACAGGGACCTGACACGGTTCTTACAGACTTTCCAATATGGAGAATCAGTTGCGACTTTTAATATTGACAGGAAAGATAAAAAGCTGGCCAATTTGTATGCAATCTTCAATACGATACTTGATGCTTTTCAGGATGTCAGGAAAAATAAGGAAGCAGATCATCAGTTATTACATAACGTCATTGAACATGTTGGTGTGGCTGTAATCCTGTTTGATCAGGACGGGAAGATACAGCATCTCAATAAAGCCTTCCGAAACCTCATCCCTGAAAGCATATCTGGGCATATCAATAATCTTAACAGGATAATACCAGGGATGGCAGAAATGCTGGAAGAAATAAAACCTGGCAAACAAGAACTCTATGAAATAAAATTCGATCAAAAATCTGCCTTTGAAACAGAAAATATTCATAAAGTAATTTTAGATGCAAGGGAATTCAAACAGGAAGATACCACCCTTAAATTGGTCACATTGCAAAATATTAAAGATCAGATTGAACAGACCGAAATTAATGCATGGGAAAAGCTGATAAGGATTTTAAATCATGAGATAATGAATTCTGCCAGTCCGATCAACCTTTTGTCTGCCAGCCTGATTAAAATGTTTGAATCCGATGGGGTTCCAAAAAAGGTTAGTGAACTGGATGATCAAACCATAGAACAGGCACTGATTGGACTGCATACAATTAAAAAACGAGGATTTGGCCTGTCTCAATTCGTTGAATCATATCGCAATATTAGCAATATGTCTCCTCCGGTCCTGGTTAATATACAGCTGGCCCAAATTATCAGACGGACCATAAAGTTGCTCGAACCAGATATGGCTGAGAAGAGAATTACGGCAACAGTTGAAATTTATCCTTCTGACCTGTATGTAAGAGCAGATGAGAATTATTTCGAGCAGTTACTAATTAATTTATTGAAGAATTCGGTTGAGGCTTTAACGGACATTCAAAATCCAAAAATTGGAATTAATTGCTATGCCTCTGCTAATGAGCTAATTATAGACATCTCTGATAATGGTCATAGAATAGTCCCGGACCAGTTAGAAAAAATATTTATACCATTCTTCACCAGCAGGGATGAAGGAACCGGGATCGGACTTCCTTTTGTGAGACAAGTCATGAAACTGCATCAGTGGGCTATAAGTGTAAGATCTGATCCTGATAAACAAACCGTATTCACCCTTACCTTCAGGAAACCTTAAAAGTTTATTTGAAAAGATAACCTTTATCATTGCTATGTGGTGAGCTATCTCATCAATATATTGTCTTTTCGTTCGTTGATCAATTGAAGCTCCTCGCCGCAAGCGGCGAGGAGCTTCAATTGCTTTTTATAAAAAATCAACTTAACTTTATTATTGAGTTTTAGAGTAGTAAACAATAACCCTATACATCATGAAAGCATTACCGTACTTGCTGACCCTGGCCATCGCAGGACTGTTTTTATCTTTCATCCAACCTGATCATACCACGGGAATGAATCAGAAGGCCGGAGATTTAGTCCTTACCATCCTCTATGACAATTATAACCATGACAGCGAACTCAAAAGCGACTGGGGATTTGCATGTCTGATTGAAGGATTGGATAAGACAATTTTATTCGATACAGGTGGAAATGGAAAAATCTTACTTGAAAACATGAAGAAAATGGGTAAAAATCCCGAAGATGTAGATATAGTTATTTTAAGTCATGACCATGGCGACCATACGGGTGGGATGAAGATGTTTCTGGAACAGAACAACCAGGTTAAGGTATATATTCCGGAATCATTTCCTGATAAGATCTGCAGCATTGTAACCGAATCGGGTGCAATACTTTATAAAATCAAGAACCATAAGAAATTATCTGATAACCTGTATACCACTGGTGAAATGGGAGGTCAGATCATCGAACAGTCCATTGTTATAACGACTGATAAAGGAAACCTTGTTATCACCGGCTGTGCTCATCCGGGAATTGTGGATATCGTTAAAAAATCCGCAGAGATTGCCGGCGATGACCTGTTGCTGGTGATGGGCGGATTCCATTTGTTACGAACCGATCAGGATGAAGTGAAAGAAATCATTGCTGCTTTTAAAGACTTGGGAGTAACCTATGCAGCACCCACACATTGCAGCGGAGACAAAACAATTGAGGCCTTTAAAGAAAGTTATGGGGATCATTACGTTGAGCTTGGAGCAGGTAAAATTTTAAATATCAGCGACTTAATCTAAAGCATCAAAATTTTCAGGCTACAGGTTAGTTTTAATAGTCGTGGTTTGATATCCTGAACCATTTGCTTCATATCTGCACGTATAATTGTTTTCAGTTCCGGAATCTCAGCGGGCGCTTTATTAGCATTCAGCATTCTCTTGTACTCGCTGTATCTATCCAGGTTTTCAATAAAAACAATGCAATCGTTCCAGTTGCCCAGGATATTCTCCACCTCTTTAATCTCTATAATATCAAGCTCTTTCACAGGTGAGTCTTCTGAGCAGGCCTGGACTATCTCGATAAAGAACCGTAGCTCCTTCAGGGTTTGTCTGATTTTATGAAGATACTTATCCGAGTCAGCATGAAAAACATCTTTTTCAATTCGTTTTATTCTTTTGAACATGTAATTATCTGACGATTTATCCAGGTCTGCCTGAGAATATGCTTTTACCGCAGAAATGATCTCATCTTTCACATAGATCTGCTCTCGTTTAGGATAATCAGATGATACTTTTAAGAAACCATACCGGGCCGTTTCTTCCATATTTTCCAGGTAAGATTCCAACTCATTAAGATCTGTTGATATTTGCTGTTTGTAGTGATCTAAGAGTGACCGCTGGATCTGCAGGTCTCTCAGGTTCCCTGCCGATTTGAAGAAATTTCGCAACTGACTGAGATAGCGGGTTGAGTCATTTTTATTAATTCCGGATTCAGCCAGAAAAGCAAAAACAGCATTTAACCGTTTAATGACGACCCTCATATCATGCACCGGCTCCTCCTTTGCACCTTTCAATGCCTGTTTAAACAGGAGTTCAAAATCTTTTAAAAGAGTTGATATATATTTTATGAACTGCTCTTTTTTCATGGAAAAATTATGCAACCATTTAAAAATCAATCTGTACGACCAATTTACGGAATCAGGAAATAATAACCATAGATTATATATACTTTATGCCGAAATACAGCTATCCATTCGTAACAATTCTTTTGTTTTTAGTTATTTTGGAAATACCTTTACTGTGATCGGTGAACCGTGAACAGTGAACGGAGGGAGGTGGGTGGTGAGTACGGAGCATGATTATTTAAATTTAAAGAAATATATTATTATGAAAAAGTCAATAATCAATCACATCATTCTGATTCCCCTTTGCATGTTATTCCTGGGAATCCATGTTTCATGTAATCAAAAAGAAAATCTTACGACAGCAACTGCAGAAATCATACCGATTCCTGTAGAAATTATTGCTAATTCATCCAATCAGGTATTTTCCCTGGATCACACAACTGCCATTCATATATCTGATGCAATCGAAAAGGGGGATGAAATTGCCGGCTACCTGAACGATTTAATTGAAAAGTCTGCAGGATTTTCCCTCGAGGTACTCTCTTCAGATGAGAAGCCATCCGGTAACAGCATTTTTATTGAGGTGGGCGACCATCCTGACCTCCCGGATGAGGGATACCATCTGACCGTAAATAAAAAGAGAATTACCATTTCCGGAAGCGACGAAGCAGGTTGCTTTTATGGGGTAATAACCCTGTTTCAGCTTTTTAATTACAATGATCAGTCCATTCAGATAGCTCAAATTAAGATTAAAGACTACCCGCGATTTAAATGGCGTGGTGTTCACCTGGATGTGGGTCGGCACTTTTTCCCGACCGAATTCATAAAGGAATATCTCGATATTATGGCACTTCATAAAATGAATACCTTTCACTGGCACCTGACGGAAGACCAGGGTTGGCGCATTGAGATCAGGAAGTATCCAAAACTAACCGAAATCGGGGCATGGAGGGATGAAACCATGGTGGGTCATTACAGTGACCAACCCAGGAAATACGATGGTCAGCGCCATGGGGGCTTCTATACCCATGAAGAAATCACCGAAATTGTTCAGTATGCAGCCGACCGGTTCATAACCATTGTTCCTGAAATTGAAATGCCGGGTCATGCCAGGGCTGCCATTGCATCTTATCCCGAACTGGGATGTACAGGGGAAAAGGTTTCAGTTAAACAGGAATGGGGTATCTCCCCCTATATTTATAATGTTGAGGACGAGACATTTGCATTCCTTGAAGACGTGCTGACCGAGGTCATTGAGCTTTTCCCGGGAGAATTTATTCATATCGGTGGAGACGAAGCTATTAAGGATCAATGGGTTAGCAGCAAAGCAATCCAGCAAAAAATCAAAGCCCTGGGGCTTGAGGATGAACATGAATTGCAGAGTTATTTCATCGAAAGAATTGAAAAATTCCTGAATGGGTATGGAAAAAGACTGATCGGCTGGGATGAAATCCTTGAAGGTGGACTGGCTCCCAATGCTACGGTCATGTCGTGGAGAGGAACCGAAGGAGGGATAGCAGCCGCAAAGCAACATCATGAAGTAGTCATGACCCCTACCTCTCACTGCTATTTCGATTACTATCAATCGGAAGATATTGAAAATGAGCCCCTGGCCATTGGTGGATTTCTTCCGCTCGAAAAGGTATATGGCTTTGAACCGCTGCCGGAGGTATTGACAGGAGAAGAATCAAAATATATTATCGGCGCACAGGCCAATGTCTGGACAGAATACATAGCCACACCGGATCATGTTGAATACATGTTACTTCCGCGGTTGAGTGCATTGGCTGAAGTGGTTTGGTCACCAAAAGAGAAAAAGGATTGGGAGGATTTCAGGGCCAGGCTGGATCACCAGGTCAGGTTATATGAAATTTTAGGCTGGAATTACAGAAAACCTGATTAGAAGTATACGAGTCTGCAAGTATACGAGTCTACGAGTATGAAAAGTGGTATCTAAACTGAATAATAAATATCGCCCTTTTTCAATTATCCTGGTCCTACTGTTAACAGGACAGAATTCACATGCTGCCGGAAGTAATGATTCCATTACGAAAAAGGAATCACCACTGAAAATGGCCGGATTTCCCTTACTCGGTTATACTCCCGAGACCCGTATTATGGGTGGAATATTTATGCACCTCTTATATACCGGTGCATTGGGGAGCCATAATTCCGGAATTGGTTTATTTACCGGCATCTCACAGAATAAACAGTATACCCTGAATTTACAGCCAGACATCTGGTGGAGCGAAAACAAGTATCACCTTTTGGGTGATTTAAAATTGCAATACTGGCCCGATAAATTTTATGGACTGGGAAATGAAACCCGGGATTCTTTAAGAGAGAACTATACTTCACGAGTCCAGGGAGTTAAATTAGATCTTTTCAGGCAGATTGGATCAGACCTCTATGCCGGGCCCCTCCTTGAGATCGAACACAATAACATCATCGAATATGATGATTCACCCTATGCCGATCTGCCCGCTGGAAAAATTCCCGGAAGCGATCAATCATTCATTGCCGGGATGGGATTTGTGATCGCGCTGGACAGCAGGAACCATGTTTTGTATCCGGCTGAGGGTATTTTTCACCAATTAAGGGTGGTTTATTTCAGAAACTTCGAAGGAGCGCAATCAGGCTATTTAAAAACAATTGTTGATCTTAGAAAATATATGGCCCTTGGAGGGGATCATATTCTGCGATTTCAGGTGTATGGAAAATTTCAGTTTGGATCCGACATTCCTTTCCGAAACCTTTCCATGCTTGGAGGCAAACGA
>JADHVS010000012.1 GCA_016783865.1 Bacteroidales bacterium | reverse complement strand
ATGTCTCTCAGCACAATGTGGAAACAGTAGATCAAAACGATCCTGAGCCTGAAGCTGTAATCCTTGAGCAGAAAGATGTCCATACCGACACACTGGAGCTTGAAGAGCCTGAAGAGGAGGTTATACCTGATGAAATAGAAGAACAATTACACGACCAACCTTCAGATGAAATCCCTGAAGAACCGGTTTCTGATCAACCGGAAGAAGAAATCCCTGAAGAGCCGGTGGAGGATATTGAGGTTAAAACGAAGGAAGAATCATCGGACCAGGCTGAGAAGGGTCAGGAGACCGTAAAAAAAACACAGTCTGAGAAGGGAAGAAAATCTCAACCAGGAATAATTGCTGAGAAACTTACCGGTGACAGGCAAGTTGTTTATGACACACTTGCAGAAAACTCATCTCGCGACAATATTTCAACAAAGCTGCAATCAAAACCCATTACCAATATTGCTGCCGTGATTGGTATCAATGATAAATTTCAATTAATCAGGGATCTGTTTAACGGGGATTCAGGTACTTTTAACAAGACACTGGAGATACTGAACGGGGCAACCAATTTTAACGAGGCTTTTACTTATATAAACGAAAATTTCGATTGGGATATGGAGGAACCTTCAGTCCAGTTTATCCTTGAGCTGGTCAGAAGAAAATTCATTATTAACAAAGATGTGTAAGCTATACCTTGTCCCTACACCCATTGGAAATCTTGATGACATAACCATCAGGGCTACTCAAAAGCTGGATGAGGTTGATCTGATCCTTGCAGAAGATACCAGGAGAACCAAAATTCTTCTTGACCGGTATAAAATTCAGAAAAAACTTTCCTCCTACCATGCCTTTAATGAGCATAAGGTACTCGACCGGATAATTGGTGAATTAAAACTGAATAAAAGCATAGCCCTGGTGACCGATGCCGGAACGCCAGGCATCTCCGATCCGGGTTTCCTGCTTATACGCAGGTGTCTGGAAGAGCAGATTGAAGTAGAATGCCTGCCGGGACCAACTGCTTTTGTTCCTGCGCTGGTTGCCTCCGGTATTCCCTGCGACCGTTTTGTTTTCGAGGGATTTCTTCCGGCTAAAAAAGGTCGCAATAAACGACTTAATGAGCTTGTCGAAGAAAAGCGCACCATGATCTTTTATGAATCGCCGCAGCGCATTCCCAGGACAATAGTTGATTTGTCGAATGTTTTCGGTCGGGACAGGCGCGCATCTCTATCGCGGGAACTAACAAAAATACATGAAGAGACCATCCGTGGAAGTCTGGAAGAGCTGGCAGAGTTTACCGGGAGCAAAACCCTCAAGGGTGAGATTGTCCTGATAGTTCAGGGAAAGACCTCGTGATTTAACCTTTCGTTTTACTTTATCAATTTACCATTTTTATTTCTTTTTTGCCTGCTGGCTTCCTGAATAAACATTTAAGGATGTTTTTATCTTAAATTTGTTCGCTTTCGTACACAAAAATTCCATAATCGTTCACTTTACAGTTCAATAATGATTTGCATTTTGACTGTATATATCTGTAATACAGGTTTTTGTAAAGTTTGGCACGGAAAATGCAAATATCTTGACAACAAATGGTTAATATTTAAAGGAACGAGATATGAAAGCAATAACCACAAACCTGAAGAAAATCACAGCCATGATACTGTTTCTGGCTGCCACAACAGGATTAACCAATGCTCAGAAAGCTTTTATATTTAATGATATCCCTGCCCTGCTTGCAGAATTGAATTCAGAGATTCTCAGTGAGATCATTTTAAGTGCTGAAGCTACAAGAACATCTTATGATATATATTACGAAACTGAACTTGAACTGGAAGACTGGATGATGGACTACGATATATTATCAGTAGCAGATGCAAATGAAGAAGCTATGCCTTCGGTATTTGAAGTTGAAACAGAAACAATTGAACTCGAAGAATGGATGGTTCAACCAGCTTCACCTGAAATTCTAATAGCAGATCAGGAAGAGGAACTGGAACTTGAGAGTTGGATGATAGATCAGAAGGATTGGGTAGAGTAAAGATTGTTCATAATATATAATGCAAAAGGGGCTGCCTCTCTGAGACAGCCTCTTTTTTTTGCTGTAATGTCATCCCGAATAAGTCATCGACAAGTTCGGAATGACGTATAAGTCCTTTTGAGACACCTTCTTTTTTTATTCCTCCTCCTCGCCGTTCTCATCCAGGAATTTAGAAGGGATAGATTTTGTGGTATTGGCTCCGAGCGATTTGATCCGTTCAATCCTTCCGATGATGGTATCTCCTTTCTTTGGTGAGGTTTTCAGTTTGTTCATGGCATCGTGGTACTTTTCAGCAGAATCATCGATCTTCTTACCTACTTCTTCAAGGTCTTCAACGAAACCTACAAACTTATCATATAACTTTCCGCTCTCCCTTGCTATTTCATAGACATTGCTCTTCTGAACTTCCTGCTTCCACATAAATGCCACCGTCCTCAGTGTGGCCAGAAGGGTAGTTGTAGTAACCACCACGATGTTTTGATCGAGGGCCTTCAGGTATATTCCGGAATCCTCCTTTAACGCCGAGGAAAATGCTCCTTCCAGGGGAAGGAACATGAGTATATAATCGGGTGGATTGATATCATACAGGCTTTGGTAGTTCTTTTTACTTAATTCCGAGATATGCTTTTTAATGCTGGATATATGGTCACCGAAATATTTTTTACGGTCGGTTTCATCATCGGCATTAAAGTATTTTTCGTAGGCGGTAAGCGAAACCTTTGAATCCAAAACCAGGTGTTTATCATCCGGTAAACTGATCAGAAAGTCGGGTCTGACCAGCGATCCGTCATCATCTCTCAGGGATCCTTGTTTGGTGAAATGAATACCCTTCGATAATCCGGATCGCTCCAGGATCTTTTCTACCTGCAATTCACCCCAGTCGCCCTGGGATTTGGAATCCCCTTTCAATGCCAGGGTAAGCCTGGAGGCCTCTTCACTGATCTGCTGATTCAGTTTGACGATGTTTTCCAGTTCCTTTTTCAGCGAGATCATTTCCCTGGTCTCTTTTTCATAGGTGTCTTCCACCTTTTTCTCAAAAGAACCAATCTTCTCCTTGAGAGGATTCAGCAGGGTCTCCAGTTTTTCGTGGTTCAGTTTTACGAACTTCTGGCTTTTGTCCTCAAATATCTTATTGGCCAGGTTTTCAAATTCCACCTTAAACTGTTTATGAAGCTCGTTAATCTCATCCTTCTGCAGATTCAACTTCTCGTTTAAGTGGTCAATATCGTTTGTAGCGGTTGCCAGGCCACGATTCAATTCCAGAATGGTGTCATCCTTCCCTTCGAGTTCAGATTTCAGATCCTGATTATCCTGACTTAAATACCGGATATTCTCTTCCATTTTTGCCTTTGTTCCCGATGCGGCAATACGCAAGGCAAGGAACACAATGGTTCCACCCAGGATCAATCCTATGCCAATAAAAATAAAATCCATATTTAACCAATAATTCTAGTCATTCTAGTCATTCTAGTCATTCTAGTCATTCTAGCTCATTCTCTAAAAGGGAGTCTCTGTTTCGCCGGAATCGGGTGCTGCATTCATTTTAGATCCAAAGGTCATGGGCCTGTCGGTGTCGTTTGAATCCAGCAGGGGTTGAATAGCATCAAGCTCAACGAACTTGGCAAAGTCATCTTTAAACCTGAGGTTAATTTCTCCAATCGGACCATTTCTGTGCTTGGCTACGATGATCTCAGCAATTCCCAGGGTTGAATTGCCCCTTTCATCCTCATAGATGTCAAATTTTTCCGGACGGTGGATAAAAATTACAATGTCGGCATCCTGTTCAATGGCTCCCGATTCCCTCAGGTCAGAGAGCTGTGGCCGTTTATTCCCCGACCTGAGCTCAACCGACCGGTTTAACTGCGACAGTGCCAGGATGGGCACATCGAGCTCTTTGGCGATGGATTTCAGTGCCCTGGAGATCGAACTTACCTCCTGCTCCCGGTTACCTCTATGATCTCCAGGACCTGTCATTAGCTGGAGGTAGTCGACAACAATCATATTCACATCAAACTGTACTTTTAAACGGCGGGCTTTTGCCCTCAGCTCAAAAATGGATATGGCCGGTGTGTCATCGATGTAAATAGGGGCATCGACAAGGCTTTTGATTTTGAACTCAAGCTGCTTCCACTCATAATCTTCCAGCCTGCCATTTCTGATCCGGTCTGAAGGTAGTTCGGTCTCGCTCACAATCATCCTGTTCACGAGCTGTAATGATGACATCTCGAGTGAGAATATGGCTATTGGCCTTCCATGATCCACAGCAATGTTTCTGGCCATAGAGAGCATAAATGCTGTTTTTCCCATGGATGGTCTTGCCGCAATGATCACCAGGTCGGAACGTTGCCAGCCCGATGTGATCCTGTCGAGCTTGGTGTATCCTGATGGAACACCACTCAAATGATCTTCGCGTTTGGAAGCCTCTTCAATTTGCTTTATGGCATCATTGATCAGTACATTGATCTTGCTGGTCTCCCGTTTAATATTTCCCTCAGCAATTTCGAACAACTCCATCTCTGCCTTATCCAGCAGGTCATCCACATCGATGCTCTCATCGTAAGCGAGTTTCTGGATCCCTGAAGAAACTCTTATCAGTTCCCGCTGGATGTATTTCTGCTGTATAATGCGTGCGTGAAACTCAAGGTGGGCTGCAGAAGCTACCTTGCTGGTAAGCTGGGTAATATACAGCGGGCCTCCCACATCTTCCAACTCCTTGGTCCTTCTTAGTTCCTCCGTAACAGTCAGAATGTCAATAGCTTTCTCCCCCATCGAAAGATCAACGATGGCCGTGTAAATTTTTTGGTGACTGTCCTTGTAAAAGCTTTCCGGCCTTAAAATATCGAGAACAGAAAGAACAGCATCTTTCTCAAGCATGATAGCCCCCAAAACAGCTTCTTCCAGATCAACTGCCTGCGGGGGGATCCTTCCATATTCCAGATTGACATCACCCAGCCTCGGAGTGGTTTGCAAATTACTTTTTTGTGCCATAAAATGTTGGAAATAAGACTGCTATGCCAATAATTGTATAGCAGGATATTTGTCAAAAACGTGCAGTATTTAAGCTGCGGTCTTTTTCAGGATCAAAATTAAGAAAACCATATCAAGATCAAGCTATCCTATCGTATCCAATCCCGTTTATAAATGAACAACTCACCAGTTCCTATTAACATTTATCCTGTTAATAAATAATAATTACCTTTAATAGCTGCATTTTCTGATATTACATTGTTGATAACTTCTGTCAAATGCTCTTCTTCCCGAACGCTAAAATAAATATTGGTCTGAATGTGATCCGAAGGCGGGATGACGGGTACCATGATATTGAAACCCTGATGTATCCAATAGGAATGCGGGATGCTATGGAATTCATTGAGAATAAGGACAGTAACCAACATTTGTTCACCTATTCTGGGATTCAATTGCCCGGGGATGAAGATCTGTGTGCAGGATTAATTGAGCGGTTGACCGGCAAGGTAAAAATACCTCCATTGGAAGTCCATCTCCACAAGAATATTCCTCCCGGAGCCGGTCTGGGAGGAGGCAGTGCAGATGTGGTGTTTTTCCTTAAAAAACTGGTGGATTTTTTTAATCTGCCCCTCGATTTTAATAAACAGTTTGAAATAGCAAGTGAGACCGGTAGTGATTGTCCCTTCTTTCTGTTCAACCGGCCCATGATCGCCACTGGAAGAGGAGAATTGCTCAGCGAAGCAAAGGTAAACTTAAAAGGCTGCTACCTGTTGCTGGTCATGCCCGGGATCCACATCAGTACACAGCAGGCTTTTTCTGCCATCAAACCCAACGGCAGAGAAAACCTGATCGCAAACCGCTATCATCTGCCTGTTGAGGAATGGAAAGACAACCTGGTGAATCAATTTGAGGAAGCACTTTTCCCCCAATATCCGGTTCTGCAGGAAATTAAAAATACCCTTTATTCAATGGGAGCAGTTTATGCTTCAATGACCGGAAGCGGATCAGGGATATACGGAATTTTCAGGGAAGTAGTGAAAGTGCCGGAAAATTTTTCTGAATATATAACCTTCCGGGAATGGATGAGTTAAGCCAGGATTTTTATAAATATATTATTGCTTGAAATTCACCGGGTAAAATCTTTCATCCATGTTAAAACACTACATCAAAACTGCCCTCCGGAACATCATCAAAAACAAGATTATCTCAATCATTAGTATTGTAGGTTATACCATTGGACTTACCTGTGCCTTACTTATTCTGCTGTATGTATTGAATGAAACGAGCTACGACAGGCATCATAAAAATAAAAACAGGATCTACCGTGTAATTGTGGATGATATGGGAGCATGGGAACAATCAGCCACACAATATATCCTGGCACCCACCATGAAAATGGATTTTCCAGAGATATCTGCCATTACAAGAATAAACTGGCTCATGGCAGGCATTAAGAAAAGTGAAGATGAATATATCAATCAAAGATTCTGGTCTGCTGACAATGATATCTTTGAGATCTTTACAATACCTTTCATCCATGGAAATCCTGAATCTGCCCTCATCGAACCATTTTCAGTAGTCATTACAGAATCGATGGCCCATGAATATTTTGAAAACGAGGATCCCCTGAATAAAACGCTCACCATTAAGATATTTGAAGATGAGTTCCATTTAACTGTAACTGGAATTATTAAGGAATTTCCCAAAACGGGCCACCTTCAAGCCAGAATTCATTGTGCCGACCGACCTGGCTGTCAGGTACTGGAAGAAGCGATGGAATAATGATAATTTTTTGGTTGACTGGACAGCAACCTATTTTGGACAGACCTATTTATTGCTACCTGAGAATTATGATCCTGCAAAGCTTGAAGCGAAATTCCCTGAGTTTGAAGCGACCTATATACCTGAAGAGAGTAAAATTAAATTTCGTCTCCAGTCGCTTAAAGATGTCTATCTCAGATCATCTCATTTAGTAAACAACAGGACGGCTACCGGTAACATAAAGAATGTTTATATCTTCTCTCTGATTGGATTCCTTATCCTGGTTATTGCCAGTATCAATTACACCATTTTGTCAACGGCCCGGGCATCCACCCGGTCGAAGGAGATAGGGATTCGCAAGGTCACTGGTGCCGGTAGAAAAACACTGGTTAGACAAATTCTCGGAGAGTCAATTATTACCTCCTTTATTTCGTTGCCCCTTGCTCTCTTGCTGGCCCATCTGCTGCTTCCTTCTGTAAATCAATTATTTAGAAAGGACCTTGCCTTTCAATTAACTGAGAATTGGCATTTTATTGCCGGATTTATCCTTTTAACACTATTGGTAGGATTGATGTCGGGAAGTTACCTGGCCTTTTATCTCTCTTCCTTCAAGCCGGTTGATGTGCTGAAAAGCAAGATCAATACCGGGATAAACAAATCTGTCTATCAGAAAATATTAATCACCATTCAGCTTGTCATTTTTATAGTATTACTGTTGGGTACAGGTATAATCTTCAGGCAGATCAGGTATGTCCAAAATAAGGATATGGGATTTAACAGGGAGGGATTGATGACGATCTACCATGACGATGATGAATTCAGAAAACGCTATTTTTCATTTAAAAACGAGGTCATTAAACATCCTGGAGTGTTGAATGTCTCTGCAACAATGTTTGGTCCCCCTTATAATGGAGGTATGCAGTGGGAAATCCCATTAAAGGATAATCCGGATGAAATTGTCAGGGTGGAAGGCCTGGCAGTTGACTTTAATTATATTGAGACACTTGAATTCACACTTTTAGCCGGCAGGGCATTTTCTGAAGAATATGGCAGTGATTCTTCTGCTATCATATTAAACGAAACTGCAGTCAAAAAACTGGGAATTGATGATCCTGTCGGGGAAGTAATACAGGATCGAACTGTTATCGGTGTAATCAAAGATTTTCATTTGCATACATTTCATTCTGAAATTATGCCCATGGTCATTGACATAATGGACATGAAATATTCTCATGATGTTGTCATCAGGATAGATCCGGAGAATGTCTCTAATACCATCGCATTTATCGAGGAGAAATGGAAGGAATTTGCACCGGATAGTCCGTTTGAATACAGTTTTTTCGACGATGCCCTTGAGGCATTATACGATGATGAAAAGAGGTTTGGGAAGATTATTTCCCTCAGTACTCTGATTGCCGTATTTATTGCCTGTATTGGGATGTTTGGCCTATCACTATTCATTGGTGAACAACGGATCAAGGAAATCGGGATCCGGAAAGTATTTGGTTCTTCATCCACACAAGTCGTGATGCTAATCCTGAAGCAATACATGCTCATGGTACTGATTGCAAACCTGGTTGCCTGGCCGGTTGCATGGTATGTAATGAACAGGTGGCTGCAAAACTTTGCTTACAGGACAAAATTTGAGATTTGGCTATTTTTTGCTGTAGCCGCGCTTTCTATGATTATTGTTTTAGCAACCATAACCTTCCAAACTGTCAAAGCAGCACAAACAAATCCTTCGGAAACTTTAAAATTTGAATAAAAAAGGCCAATTTTCCCGGGCGACCTTTAGTCATTCTGAACTCGTCGTCATTCTGAACTCGTTTCAGAATCTGACAGATCCTGATCCGGCATCCGCCAGTGGTCGGACAAGGCTGGCGGACAGGATGACGGGTTTATTGCAGCTCGACCATCAGGTAATTCTTGGGGATGGTTTCCCCCTCTTTCACCAGGATCGATTTAATTGTGGCCTCCTTATGAAAGACAACCCTGTTTTTCATTTTCATGGCTTCCAGGATAAGCATATTGTCTCCGGGCTTAACCTCCTGACCCTCTTTCACATACAATTTAACAATTGTGCCAGGAATAAAGGAAAAGATTTTCTTCGGATCAGGAGGGACGTAATCCTTCCTGTTCTCAAACTTCTTATTGTACATGGTCATGTACTTCGTCCCGTCAATGACCAATGATTTACATCTTACTTTCTTGTCGCCGTTTTCACCCTCGTAGCCATTACCATTAACATCGTTGCTTTCCATAGTTTGTGGGGTTACAATTTTTGTCTTTTGTGATAGTGATAAAGTTTGATCAATCATAACAAGCAGGTTTAGAAGGGTGGAATTCCATGTTTCTTACTCGGCAGGTAAACCGATTTTTTATCCGATACCTCGATAGCATGCAACAGCAGCTTTCTGGTTTCAGACGGTTCAATTACAGCGTCGATGTACCCCTTGGCTGCAGCCACATATGGATTAGCAAACTTTTGCTTATATTCTTTTACCTTTTGTTTTCTTACTTTCTCAGGATCATCCGCAGTTGCAATCTCTTTCCTGAAAATAATATTGGCTGCTCCTTCAGGACCCATGACGGCAATCTCTGCACCCGGCCAGGCCAGTACGAAGTCTGCCCTGAGGTGCCTTGAGGCCATGGCAATATATCCTCCACCGTAGGCCTTCCTGATAATAACTGTCATCTTGGGTACAGTTGCCTCACTATAGGCATACAATACTTTTGCCCCGTGCCGGATTACTCCTGCATGCTCCTGGTCAACTCCCGGAAGGTATCCCGGAAGATCCACCAGGGTTACAATAGGAATATTAAACGCATCACAAAAACGGATGAATCTGGCTGCCTTATCAGACGAATCGACATCAAGTACACCGGCAAGAACGAGAGGCTGGTTGCAAACGAATCCGACCGTTTCCCCATTCAGGCGGCCAAAGCCAATCACCATATTCCCGGCCCACATCTCCTGAATTTCCAGGAAATCTGAGTCATCTACGAGGGCCCGCACAACGTCCCTGACATCGTAAGGTTGCTTGGGATCATTTGGAACAATATTTTCAATATCATATTCTGGTTTGGGTTCCTTGTTAGGAAATCTTCTCGCTTTCTGGAGGTTATTCCATGGGATAAAGGTGACCAGTTTTTTAATCTGCTCGAAGCATTCGGCTTCACTTAATGCGAAGAAATGGGCATTACCTGTAATTTCACTATGTACTCTGGCTCCTCCAAGGTCTTCCATAGATATCTCCTCACCCAATACAGTTTTGATCACTTCTGGTCCTGTGATAAACATCTTCGAAATCTTATCCACAACAAACACAAAATCGGTCAGCGCCGGCGAATAAACTGCCCCCCCGGCACACGGTCCGAGGATAACCGATATTTGTGGAATAACACCCGAATTGAGTGTATTCCTGAAAAAGATCTCACCATAACCAGCAAGTGAATTCACCCCTTCCTGGATCCTGGCTCCACCGGAGTCGTTGATGCCAATCAGAGGAGTTTTCATGCGCAGTGCATGGTCCATTATCTTGGTAATTTTCCTTGCATGCATCAGTCCCAGCGAACCACCTGCTACGGTAAAATCCTGGGCAAAAATACAGATTGGGGCTCCAAAGATGGTTCCCGTTCCTATTACTACGCCATCGCCGTGAAGGGTTTTCTTCTCCATATCGAAGTCCCTGGCCTCATGCTCGACAAAAAGATCATATTCATTAAAAGAGTTTTTATCAAGTAAACTTATGATCCTGTTGCGGGCAGTCATCTTGCCCATGGCAGCCTGCTTCTCAATTGCTTTCTCTCCTCCCCCCTGTAAAACGATTTCACGTTTCTTCTTTAAATCCTCAATTTTTCTTTTTGATGCCATGTAGGTTTGATTTTAGAATTTTCCCGGAGGTAGTACCTGAAAAATCTTGTTTAGAATGGACTACAACGTTACGAAATCATTGGAATTTAAAAAAATATATTGATAATATTTTGGGGCATTTACAAATTATCTTATTCATAATCAGAAGATTATTTTATCAACATTTAATTTTCACGTGAAAGATGCAGTCAGATAATTAAACTTTGTCTGACAAATCTGCAAGAAAGTCTATTTCGGGGTGAGGCGATAGAGAAAAACGCTGATCACCACAAACATTAAATTGGGCAACCATACTGCCATAACCGGATCCAAACGCCCGCTGATGGCAAACTGCGAAGAGAACTGCATAAACAAGATATATGAAAAGGCGACCAATAATCCGATACCTATCTGCACACCAATCCCTCCTTTCACTTTTCGGGATGAGACCGATACTCCAATCAGGGTAAGTATAAAAGTGGAAAAGGGATAAGAGTATCTTTTGTGTTTTTCGATTTCATAGGCATCGATATTGGATTCACCCTGGGCTACCTGGTTGTCGATAAATTCATTTAACTCCCTGATATTCATTGTCTCTACAATGTTCAGGCGCCGTTTAAAATCCGCTGGCAGGATATTCAGTGTGGTGTCAGTATCTCTGCCTTTTTCAATTGTTTCCTTGAGACCGTCAATAGTCCGTATATAATAGTTTCTGATATTCCATTTATTTTTGGTCGAATCCCATTTAATATAATCCGACATAAGTTTCGACACCATTTCACCATCTACATATTTCTCCATGGAGAATTTATGACCAATATCTGACATTGTACTGAAGGATTCCATATAGATAAAGACCCCGGGTTCAATCTGCCTGTGGATATTTTTTTCCTTGAACCGGTAAGGTCTTGTATGGACATAGCGTTCCTCAAACTCCAGTCTGACTGTATTGGCGCGCGGTAATATATAATCGCTCAGGAAAAAGGCAAAAATGGCAATGACCAGTGCTGAAAGGAAGTAAGGAATCAGGAGCCGGTGAAAGCTCATCCCATTGCTGATTATTGCAATGATCTCCGACCTGTAGGCCATCCTGGAAGTAAAATAGATGACGGAGATGAAGGTGAAGAGAGAACTGAATATCAGGGCGAAATATGGAACGAAGTTCACGTAATATTCCAGCACCACTGCTTTGAAAGGAGCGCTCTTTTCAATGAAATTGTCGATTTTCTCGGAGAGGTCAAAAATAACAGCAATGGACATGATCAGGGCAAGGGAGAAGAAGAATGTTCCCAGGAATTTCTTGATGATGTACCAGTCGATGATTGTCAGCCCAAGGCGTTTCATTAGAAGATATATTAATTATCTTATTGGTCTAATGTAACTTACCATGATAATATTTTCATTCCCTTTTGTGATATTAATTAATTTTCAATGGACACATGTAACTCGCGATGAAAACTATATCATACGTTTTTGTGTAAATCATGCTCGTTTCATGCTCGTTTCATGCTCGTTTCATGCTCGTTTCATAATCTTTCTGCTAACTGTTTGACCATTTTATTCTTCCATTTACCAAAAGTGCCTTTCCCGATCTGTTCTCTTGCCTTTGACATCAGCCATACATAGAATCCGAGGTTATGAAGACTGGCAATCTGGGCTCCGAGGCTCTCTCTCGACATTATCAAATGACGCAAATAGGCCCTGGAATATTGTGTATCAACATAGGTAATATCGTCGGGATCGATGGGAGAAAAATCCTCCTTCCATTTTTCATTCTTAATGTTGATGATCCCTTGTGAGGTGAAAAGATGGCCATTCCGCCCGTTTCGGGTAGGCATGACGCAATCGAACATATCTATTCCCAACGCAATGTTTTCCAATAGGTTAACGGGTGATCCGACACCCATTAGGTACCTTGGTTTATCTTCAGGAAGGATTCGGTTTACAACACCCACCATCTTATACATATCTTCTTCCGGTTCTCCGACCGACAGACCGCCGATCGCATTTCCCGGCAAGTTGAAGCTGGCCACTTTTTCAGCGGACCGGACTCTTAAATCGGGATAAACACTTCCCTGAACAATAGGAAACAAATACTGTTCATAATTATGCACCGGATCGGTGTTCATGTATTGCTTAACTCCTCTTTCAAGCCACCTGTGGGTTAGTTCCATAGAACTTTTCGCGTAATCATATTCACACGGGAATGGAGTACATTCATCGAGGGCCATAATGATGTCGGCCCCGATCTGTCGTTGTATATCCACCACACTTTCAGGAGTAAAATTATGTTTTGATCCGTCGATGTGTGACTGAAAAATGGCCCCTTCTTCTGTGAGCAAGCGCTGATCAGCCAGAGAGAACACCTGATAACCACCGCTGTCGGTAAGGATTGGCCCTTTCCAGTTCATAAAGCCATGTAAACCACCTGCTTTTGTAATGGTATCGATACCGGGACGAAGGTAAAGATGATAGGTATTACCCAGGATGATCTCAGCCTTGATATCTTTGGCCAGTTCATGCTGGTGAACGGCTTTTACGGAAGCCAGGGTGCCGACCGGCATGAATACAGGGGTATTTATCTTACCATGAGCCGTATGGATTACGCCCGAACGGGCAGAAGTCTCATTATCCGTACTTTTTATCTCAAAAATCATGGTCTGGCTTTAGCGCTTAAAGATACTCAATATGTGGATATCTTTTGAAGACTAAATTACCGCGGGTTTGTCCGAATGTAAAAACTTTAATAAAATTGCGCGGGAAAACTCAGGTTGCATGTTACAGGTTTCAGGTTGTAGGTTTAACCTGCAACTTGCAACATGCAACCTGGAACAATTTAACAGATCACTCCATTTTCCGACATACCATTAATCGTGCAGGTAGCCCTGGTTACATATGGCTCTGCGCTTCTCATCCAGCTGCTATACCTCCTGGTGGCTTACAGCAGGATCATCTGGTATAAACCTGCTGTATCAAGAAAAAAGAAAGTACCTGTTTCAGTCGTTATCTGTGCGAAAAATGAAAAACATAACCTCAGTAAAAATCTCCCCCTGATTCTGGAGCAGGATTACCCTGATTTTGAAGTAGTTGTCGTGAATGATTGCTCTAATGACGGAACAGAAGATCTCCTTAAGTCAATGCAATCAAAATATCCCTCATTACGGTTTACAACCATAAAGGAGGACAGTAAATTCAAACATGGCAAAAAGCTTGCACTGACCATCGGGATCAAATCGGCTCAGCATGATATTATTCTTTTAACAGATGCAGATTGTTATCCTTCGGGGCCCAACTGGATCAGAGAGATGCAGAGGCATTTTGGTCGTGATGTGTCGATCGTACTGGGCTACGGAGGATATGAAAAAAGGAAAGGATTACTGAATCTGCTGATACGGTTCGAAACCCTGTATATAGGTCTGCAGTACTTAAGTCTTGCCCTTCTGGGGCTACCATATATGGGCACAGGCCGGAACCTGGCCTATCGTAAGTCTTTGTTTTTCAAGAATAAGGGGTTTGCCAGCCACTTGCATATCATGTCGGGCGACGATGACCTTTTCGTGAATGAAGTCGCAAAAAAGGGGAATACACGGATAGAGATGAGTACGGACAGCCTTACCTGGTCGCACCCCAAAGAAACATGGCGAACTTGGTTTTATCAAAAAAAACGTCATCTTTCAACCGGTCCGCAATACAAGGTCAGAAACAAGATCATACTGGCCCTTGAATTAATAACCAGGATATTGGTATATGCAGGATTCATTTATTTGTTGATAAAAAGCATCTGGCCTTTAATAATAATTTCTGGTTTTCTTCTTCGATTGATCATTTTTATGGTCATTTTTAAAGTGGCAAGTGTACGTTTGAGCGAGAAATATTTATTGCTACCTTCGCCAATATTGGATCTTATTGTACCGTTAATAAATATATTTATTCATTTCACGAATTTCGTGGCAGCCAAGCGAAGCAGATGGAAATAAATCCCAATCTTTCTGAAAAGGCCCGGCATGACTATCAGCTTGTTGTCAGAGCAAAGCAAGGGGATCAGCAGGCATATGCTGACCTGATGGGGCGGTACAGGGATGCTATCTTTTATATGCTGCTTAAAATGGTCAACAATGCCAGTGATGCTGAGGACCTGATGATTGAAGCCTTTGGAAAAGCTTTTAAAAACATTGATCAATACACTCCGAATTTTGCTTTCAGCACATGGTTATTTAAAATAGCTACAAACAATTGTATCGATTTTATCAGGAAAAAAAGAGCGAGTACTGTTTCCATCGATCAGTCGAACGAGGATCAGGACACCCAATCGGTCACCATCCAATCTGATACTCCTGATCCGGAGGAGCATATGATCAATAACCAAAAAATAAAGTTATTGCACGAGGTGGTTGCGAAACTAAAGCCAAGATACAGGACCCTTGTTGAATTGCGGTACTTCAAGGAGTATTCGTATGAAGAGATCTCAGATGAGCTTGAATTGCCGATTGGAACAGTCAAGGCCCAATTATTCCGGGCCAGGGAGCTACTCTACAATATCCTTAAAAGCTCGAATTCAAAGATGTAACTTCGGTGATCAGAGGGTCCTGGGTTTGAGTGTTAAGCAATGAATAAATTACATGAACCTGAATCCTGCAAGTTGCAACCTGCAACCCTGCCTGCCGGCAGGCAGGCTGCAACTTGAAACTTTTTTCCCCATGAATTTAATCAGGAAATATTTCCCCGACCTTTCCGCTCAAATGTACCGGCAATTGGATGATTTCCAGGATCTCATCCGTGAGTGGAACGAAAAAATTAACCTGATCTCCAGGAAGGATGTGCAATTCCTTACAGAAAGGCATATCCTGCATTCCCTTTCGATTGCTAAGGTTTTCCCTTTCCCTGAACAGAGTCGCATCCTCGACGTGGGAACTGGGGGTGGTTTTCCAGGGATACCCCTTGCGATCCTCTATCCTGAATCCAGGTTTAAGCTCATAGATTCAATCGGTAAGAAGATCAATGTGGTCAATTCCATATGTTCCGAACTTAAACTTGATAACGTTAATACCTCCAATACCCGCATTGAAAACTATTTTGAGGAATATGATTTCGTGGTTGCCAGGGCTGTTACCAACCTTCCTCGTTTCCATTCCTGGGTGCGCAAGAACTACTTAAAAGGATTGATCTACCTGAAGGGCGGTGATCTGGAAAAAGAAACCGGGCCCCTGCCTTCCGCCCGGATCATTAATATCTCTGACCTTTTTGAAGAAGAGTTTTTCGAGACAAAGAAGATTGTTTATATACCGAAATAACAGGCAAAAAAACTAAAAATTCATCCAGATCGCTAAAAGTAATGAACCCGCTACACTAAGCTTGCTCAAACAGCATTACTTTTTTAACGCTCTCTGGCTGAATTTTCTTTACGCCATTTTTCTTAGGCGGCTCTTTTCTTTGCCTGCTTAGTATCTTGATGAAAAAAGTAGGTATATTTTTGACATTACATAAAAAACCTTATTTTTGCAGTCTAATTTTAAAACCTGGTAAAATGAAAAGGACATTTCAACCATCCAACAGAAAAAGAAAGAACAAACATGGTTTCAGGAAACGGATGTCTTCTGTTGACGGCAAGAGGGTAATAGCCAGGCGTAGAGCAAAGGGCAGAAAGCAACTAAGCGTTTCTGACGAACTTAGACATAAGGCCTGACGCATAACTTGTTACAACTTATCTGAATGGAAAGCAGAATACCTCGTTATTTTGCTTTTTTTGTTTCATTAGAAAAAAATTTAAATAACTAATTGGTCTCATGTAACTTACCAGAATAATATTTTCATTACCTTTTGTGATAATAATGAAAATATTATCATGGACGTTTCATTTATAGCTATTTTTATTCCTCTTCTTAACTGTTCATGGACCAATTAGATTGGAGAAATATAAAGCTGGTCGTTTTTGATGTGGATGGCACCATGTACAACCAGAAAAGGCTCAGGCAAAAGATGTTTTTCTCCCTGATCTCATACTACTTACCCAGACCTCTGCGATGGTCCGAACTCAGGATATTGAAGACCTTCCGGGAAGAAAGGGAAAATCATAAGTCGCGGCCAACAGCAGATCTTCAACACGACCAATACGTATGGTGTCAGACCAAAACAGGTAAAGATATAGAACGGATTAAAAAGGTTGTGAAACATTGGATTTTGGAATATCCCTTACGGTTATTACATAAACTGGTTTATCCCGGTTTACATGAATTGTTTGCAGTATTAAATAAAGCCGGTATCCCGGTAGCCGTACTTTCAGATTATCCGGCAGAAGAAAAAATGCGTGCCATGGATTTGCAGGCCGACCTGGTAATAGATGCTGCCGATAAGCGGGTCAATGCATTAAAACCAGATCCTGCCGGACTCAAATTTATCGCTGAATATTTCAAAACCGATACCCGGAATATAGTTTTCATTGGGGACAGGGAGGATACTGATGGAGAAGCCGCCCGGCGGATAAAAATGCAATGCATTGTCATAGATAAAAAGAAAATCTATAATAAAAACTATTTTCGAAACCTGGCAGAACAAATTGCAACAAGATAATTCAACATACCATACATGCCGGATCTGCGATTCAAAAGATCTCGATCTCATAAAGAAATCCGGTATTACAGATCAGCTGTCGAGCGATAATTTTGCCATAACCAATTATGAGTATGGCGTAACCGGGGAGTTGAGAAAATGCAAACAATGTGGTTTTATTCAGTGCACCGATCTGGAAGAAGTGGTTAGTTTCTATGAAGAGCTGGAGGATCCTGAGTACGAGGATGGCAGGAATGAACGTCTTCTGCAGGAGCGGCGGGTACTCTTAAACCTGAAAAAAAATAAACCGGAAGGCACCTTGCTTGATGTAGGTGCAGGTAGTGGCATACTGGTGGAAGCGGCCCTTGGGCTGGGTTATGAAGCGGAAGGGATAGAACCTTCAAAATGGTTATATGAAACAGCACATAAACACGGACTTCCCATACACCTGGGAACTTTCCCTCATCAGGATACACCGGGACCTTATGATATCATTACCATGATCGATGTGCTTGAGCATGTAACCAATCCCTTGGAATTAATGACAGATCTGAGGAAAGGCTTGAAGAAAGATGGCATCCTGGTCATTGTTACACCAGATGTTAAATCCTTTTTTGCCCGTTTATTAGGATATAAATGGTGGCATTACCGGGTGGCGCACATAGGCTATTTTAATAAGAAAAACCTTGCCCTGCTTTCACAGAAGGCAGGGCTGCAACTGTTAGAACAGAAACGGCCAACCTGGTATTTCTCAGCAAGATACCTGACAATCAGGGCACTATCGTTTTTACCGAAATTTTTGCGATTCAGGGTACCCCGATGGTTGGATAAAATAACCATCCCCCTTAATTTAAGAGATTCTATATTAGCAATATATAAACCCGATATCCATGCTTAGGCATTACATCTCCATAGCCAGGCCAGACCACTGGTTTAAGAATATATTCATGTTGCCAGGTATTATCATGGCCATTATATATGCAAAGCCTGAATTAAGTCAGGACCTGGTCATTAATCTCATTGCAGGTATATTCGCCACCTGCCTGATCGCATCCTCCAATTATGTGATCAATGAATGGCTGGATGCTGAATTTGATAAGTATCATCCTGTTAAAAAGAACCGTCCTTCCCTTGTGGCTAATTTGAATCCGGTTATTATTTACCTGGAGTATGCTTTCCTGGCGCTGGCAGGATTGTCGCTTTCACTGGTTATTTCACCGTGGTTTGCCCTGACCGAAGCCGTATTTCTGATGATGGGCTTTATGTATAATGTAAAACCCCTTCGCACCAAGGAAAAAGCATTCATGGATGTCATTACAGAATCCATCAATAATCCCATTCGATTTATTCTGGGCTGGATGATCATCATTACCCTGCCATTCCCACCTTCCAGTATACTCATAGCTTACTGGATGGGAGGAGCCTTTCTGATGGCCACAAAAAGACTGGCAGAATACAGGTTTATTGGTGATCCGGATAAAGCCAGACAATACCGGAAATCGTTCAACTATTATAACGAGAACCGGCTGTTGATCTCCATCTTTTTCTATGCCATTTGTTCTGCCTTCTTCCTTGGAATATTTCTTATCAAATACAGGATAGAACTGTTAATTAGTTTCCCGTTTATTGCCTTACTTTTTGCCTGGTACCTGAAAATTGGTTTTGAAGAAAACTCCATTGTCCAAACTCCTGAAAAACTATATAAAAAGAAGAAGTTTATTTTATATATTGTGTTTCTGTTCTGCCTGTTGATTTTTCTGTTCCTGGCCGACATTGAATGGTTCACATGGTTCTTGAAAAAGATTAATTAGCACGAAGTGGATTAGCGGCAATGAAACAAACAAACAAAGATAATATCAGAAGAAATCACCAGAAGGATTCAGTCATCCCTCTTTCGGTCATCGTACCCGATTATACTGATAACAAAAAGCTTAGCCTGTTTCTTGATTCCATCAAAAATATTATAAATCCAATTAAAAAAGACTATGAAATTGTTATTCCGGCAACGTCAGCCAAGTCAGCAATAAATTACATAAAGAGTGATGAGGATATCGGGCATTTAGTTGATATGCAGGTTATCAAGGTGATCCAGGTGCCGGACCAAATGACCCAGGCGCAAAGGATCAGGGAAGGTCTG
This sequence comes from Bacteroidales bacterium, assembly GCA_016783865.1. The sequence goes on along the minus strand of JADHVS010000012.1, from coordinate 21,990 downwards.
CAACATGCAGTCAAAAAGAACCTGGTCATATTTGAAATCAGCCTGCTTGAAAAGGCTTTTAATTTTGATTTGATTTTTCAAATCGACCAGGACACCATAGACAAAAACAAATTCCTGGTTCCACGGTTCATTGAAGACACCGATAAGAAAAAAAACATTCACTGGCCGGTACTTGTTCTGTCGGCAGAACTTGCAAATTATTTGTTTTCTGATATTATGGCCTCCAGTCAGGATTACCAGATCGAACTCTTTAAAAAAGCCAGGAAGCTGAATTTCTCCTCTGAAGAAGTATCCATTACCCACCACTCACCATTCTCATCCTTTCAAAAACAAACTACAGGCTTTTTTGCAAAGCGTAAATGGGGTGTTCAATTTTTCATCTGCTGGTATATTGGGCTACCCATTAAAGAGTTGAAGTCTAAACCTCACCTTGGGTACCCGTTTTTATCCGGTCCTTCATATCTCAGGCTGGTATTTGTTTCCATTGCCTTCGCCCTGTTTTTAATTATTCCCATTATGAGCTATGACAGTGGCATTTCTGGTGATGAACAGCGGTTCCATTACCTGCATGGCCAGAATGTATATAATTACTTTGCCACCGGCGGCAAAGATACCTCTGCAATCTATTACAATAACTCTGTATTGCATTTGTATGGTCCTGCCTTTGACCTGGTTACGGTTATTTTTATTAAGATATTTCAGGTTGAGAATGAATACGAATTCAGGCATATTCTCAATGGATGGGCAGGATGGCTGGCCATCCTGTTTGCAGGACTCCTGGCAATCCTTTTAGCTGGCTGGAGGGCCGGGGTCATTACCCTTGTGTTGTTATTTCTCTCGCCAAGGTTCCTTGGGCATTCCTTTAATAATCCAAAGGACATACCCTTTGCCATGGCGTTTGTCTTTACACTGTACTATATAATAAAATTCCTGAAAGAATTTCCCCGCCCATCAATATCAACCACTCTGCTTACTGCGTTTGGCATTGGTCTGGCTATCGGGGTCAGGATAGGTGGTCTCCTGCTGGTAGCCTATTTATTTTTATTTTCCGGGATATATTTCCTGGTTACAAGCCGGCGTGGCTCCTTCTTCGCAAAGACCAATATGAAACGATCAGGCAGATTATTTGTATTCCTTGCCATTATTTCTATCCTTGGATATTTCATAGGAATTGCCACCTGGCCATATGCTCTCCAGGCACCCCTTTCCAATCCTATAAAAGCATTGGGGATAATGACCGATTATACAACCAGCCTCAGGCAGCTGTTTGAGGGCGAGATCATCTGGTCGAACCGGGCGCCATGGTATTATGTTCCGAAGTATATCGTGATTACGGTACCCATCGTGGTACTTACAGGTCTGGTACTTTTCTTTGCAACAATTCATAAATTGAAAAAGAATTTAAATTACCTCTGGCTCTTTATCATTGCTTTTTCTTTTATCTTCCCGGTTATATACATCATTAATAAAGAATCAAATGTTTATGGGGGATGGAGACATACGATGTTTGTTTATCCATCGATGGTCATAGCTGCATCCATAGGATTAGTCACCCTGTATAACCAGCTTAAACCAAAGATCCTGAAATATATATCTGCCGGCCTGTTCCTTCTTCTCTGCCTTTTACCTTTCAGGCACATTGTCGTTAACCATCCGCATCAATATATCTATTATAATGAGCTGACAGGCGGAACGAATGGTGCGCTGGGGGAATATGAAATGGATTATTACTTCCACTCACTCAAAGCCGGTTCAGAATGGCTCATTGAAAACAAGATCAAGCCCCTGCAAAATCAATCTTCAAAGCCCATCCTGGTTGCTTCCAATTCGAATATTGACTATTATTTCCGCAATTATAAGGATCAGGTCCAAACAGTGTACATAAGATATTATGAAAGAAGTACTGTTGATTGGGATTATGCCATTTTTGCCAATAGTTTTATCAATCCATATCAGCTTAAGAATGGTCTCTGGCCCTCTGAAAATACCATACATACGATCGACGTTGACAAAATTCCAATTTGTGCCATTATGGAAAGAAAAAATAAACTGGCACTGGAAGGAAATAATCTAATTAATGAACAAAAGCTGCTGGAAGGGATAAACATGCTTGAGCAGGCTGTAGCCCTGGAACCTGCAAATGAACATACATTGCTCGTTCTGGCCAAAGCATATATCGACACACAACAATATGTTAAAGCAGTGAATGTATTAAATCAGTGCCTGGAGGTGTACCCAGATTATGACAGAGCATTGAATTTGCTGGGGATCATGTATATGGATCTGGAAATGTATGCTGAGGCAATCGATGTTTTCATCTGGATAACAAAAATAAATGAGCGATTCGTGTCGGCTTATCATAACCTGGGATTGGTTTATATCAATCTATATGATATTGATATGGCCCTCCGGTGGTTCCTTGAAGCAACAGAGGTTAATAAAAATTATAAACCATCTTATATGGCTATAGCGGAAATCTACAATCAGTTGGGCATGTATGAGGAAGCTCAGTATTATTTCGATATAGGCAACCAGCTTAAATAGTACAGATGTGGACAGAGCATAAATATATCTCATAATTGAAATATGGATTTTTTAAAATTCCTGATAAGCAAATTATTTTTCAAACATCTTTTTCTGGCCATTGTTATATCCTTTTTTATGTTGCTGATTACTTTCCTGGCATTAAGAATTTATACCAGGCACGGCCAGGCACTCAGTGTACCGGATCTCAGGGGGAAGTTTGAATCTGAGATCATGGAAATACTCCTTGAAAAGGAATTGAAGTATGAGATTGTCGATTCTGTGTATAACATTGCATATGAAAGGGGAACAGTAGTCGATCAGAATCCCCCGCCCGAATTCCAGGTTAAAAAGGGCCGTACTATTTTCCTCACGATCAATGCCATTATTCCAGAGATGACCCGGATGCCTGATGTAGTTGGAGTCAGCCTGCGGCAAGCAAGGGCAATCATCGAGACAGCCGGTTTGAAAATCGGCAGGCTCAGCTATGTCCCTGATATTGCCGTAAATAATGTGCTACAACAAAAATACAAAGGTAACGTTATTGAAGAAGGCGATTCCATTCCTAAGGGGGCTGTGATTAACCTGGTCCTGGGCCGTGGTCTGAGTGATGACAAAACAGCCGCTCCCGATTTGATTGGATTGCACCTGAGCACAGCCATCGATAAGATAACTGTCAGGTATCTGAACCTGGGAGCGATAATATACGATGGCACGGTGGAAAACGAAGAAGATTCATTAAATGCATTCATCTGGAAACAACGGCCGGTATTTGATATTGAATCCCTGCTCAATCTTGGATCTGCAGTGGATATCTGGCTCACAGTCGATTCAACCAAACTACCTGATGCTATTATTCCGGAAGAAGAAATACCTGTGGGGAAAGATGGAACCTAGCATGAAGATATTCAGTTTCCTGATCATTTCCTGGTTTACCCTATCTTCGGCCTATTCCCAGGAAGTCCTGGTTTCGGCACCACCCTACCATCCTGAAACCAAATCAACCATACCATCAAACAGCCGGTTGAAGGCTTCTGTACTTGACACCATCGAAATACCATTTATTGATGATTTCTCCAGACTCACCGGGACACCCGACACAGCCATATGGGCCGACAATATGGCATTTATTAATAATTCCTATTCAAACACGCCTGTGACAATTGGTATGGCCACTCTGGATGCCATAAACTTTGAAGGAAAACTAAATGGAGATACCGATACTCCATTTAAATCAGACTTCTTAACATCCAAGCCAATCAATCTGGATTACCCCGGGCGGAACGATATTTATCTGAGCTTTTTCTACCAGCCCCAGGGATTAGGAGATGAGCCTGAGGAGGGAGATTCCCTGATGCTGGAGTTTTATGCGCCCAATCTGTTTAAATGGAATAAGGTATGGGCAGTTCCCGGCGGTCCGATGGTCCAGTTCAAGCAGGTATTTATTCCTGTAACCGATACGGCTTATCTGCACTCCGGATTTCAATTCAAGTTCACTAATTATGCCAGCCTTCCAAAGAGCCAGAGCTTCCCTTCATTCGATGCCAATGTCGACCACTGGAACATAGATTATGTAATACTTGATACAGCCAGATCGCCTTCACAGGAATCCATTCCCGACGTGTCGATGATCCAAAACCTGCCTTCATTTCTGAAAAACTACCAGGCGATTCCCTGGAGCCATTTCTCCCTGGCCTTTTTTACTGAATTGCGGGAATCTCTTGACATATCCTATTACAATCATGACGAGGTCGTTCGAAACATCACCAGAATGCTGGAAATCAAGGACTTGTATTCCGGTCAAACCTATAACCAGAGTGGAGGTGCCATAAATATTAATCCCGGAGAATCCGGACAGTATCCCTTCCCCCCTGACTATCCATTTGATTTTTACAGCGCCGATTCAGTGGTTTTCGAAATAAAATCTTATCTGATTACTGAAGCAAGTGATTATCGCTGGAACGATACGGTTAAACGAACTCAGTTTTTCACAGATTTTTACGCATATGATGACGGGACGGCAGAATTTGGTTACGGATTAAGCGGTGAGGGAACCGAAAATGCATCGGTCGCGTATAGGTTTAAGTCTTACTTGCAGGATACACTCAGGGGAGTGAGGTTCTATTTTAACCGGTCGCTCGATGAGGCACCAATGTATTTTAATCTGGCCGTCTGGGATCATGACGATGAACTGAACCAGCCGGGGGAGCTGATATACAGTATGGACGGAAACAGGAAAGAATATTACAATGAACTCAACAAGTTCCGGACTTATGGATTTGATACCATTCTGGTGGTCAATGATGTATTTTATGTTGGATGGATTAAAACCAAAGCAGACATCCTGAATGTAGGATTTGATATCAATAACAATAATCAGGATAATATCTATTATAACCTGGGACAGTCGTGGGCCAATTCATCCTTCAATGGTTCACTTATGGTGAGGCCTGTGATGGGGGGAAAATTAACCTGGCCAGCCTCTGCAGAAACTCATCCTGAAACAACCATCGAGATTTATCCCAATCCTGCCAGAGATTATATTAACATAAAATGGCCCCCGGGTCTGCAGGCAGACCGGTTCAATGTACAGATCTATTCATTGCAGGGTAGCCTGATCTACAGGCAGTACCAGGATCATCCACAAATAAATGTTTCTTCAATCCAGCCAGGTATTTATATCTTGCAGGTGAATACGGATCATTCAGCTACCTATACTACAAAGCTTATTATCTCAAAGTAGGCAAACTCGCAACTAGTAACCCGCAACTAGTAACTTCTTCATATTTTCCGTATTTTGCACTTAGAATCATTGAGGTTTATCAATGACTGAAGAACACGTTGAACAATCAGAATTATTCGAGCACCATCGTATCGTTGTCGACCGGGGCCAGCAAACATTGCGGATCGATAAGTACCTGGTGGACAGATTAGCTGATACCTCCCGGACACGGATCCAGCAAGCGGCTGAAGCGGGGAATATTCTCGTGGATGGAAAACCGGTAAAATCCAACTATAAAATTAAACCGGAAGAGGAAATCAGTATTGTGCTTCCACACCCCCCACGTAAAATTGAACTCATCCCGGAAAATATTCCCTTGAATATCCTGTTCGAAGACGAAGAATTACTCATCGTTAATAAGCCGGCAGGCATGGTAGTCCATCCGGGTATCAGCCATTATTCGGGAACGTTGGTGAATGCATTATATTATCATTTTCAGGACCTCCCCCTGTTTCAGAGTGGTGAGATCCGGCCTGGGCTGGTCCACCGGATCGATAAGGATACCACTGGATTGCTTGTGGTGGCAAAAACAGAATTTGCATTAAATCACCTGGCCAATCAATTCTTTCACCACACCATACAGCGTAAATACCAGGCTATTATCTGGGGTATTCCAGCAGACCGGGAAGGAACTATTGAAGGACACATTGGCCGGTCGGTAAAAGACCGGAAAATAATGCAGGTATTCAAAGATGGTTCGCTGGGCAAACCGGCCGTGACCCATTTTCGTGTGCTGGAACCGCTGAGTTATGTTTGCCTGGTGGAATGTATCCTGGAGACCGGCAGGACACATCAGATCAGGGCACATTTTGAAAGTATCAGGCACCCGATTTTTGGCGACGAGGATTATGGTGGCAATCAGATCCTGAGGGGCACCACTTTTACAAAGTATAAACAATTTGTTCAGAACTGTTTTAAAATTTTACCACGCCAGGCCCTTCATGCCAAATCGCTTGGATTTGTTCATCCCAGGAGCCGTGAGGAAATGATTTTTGATTCAGAATTACCTGAAGATATGAAAATGGTTCTTGAAAAATGGCGGACATACACTGAAAACTGAATATCCAATAATGAACATGGATTTTTGATTTGAGAAGAAAAAAATAGCCCATTTATGTTCATTGAGCCTGATGCAAAATTTTTACCTTTATTCAATTAATCCCGTAGAATGAAAAAGATCATTGCCATCATTACCGGCGGAGACTCATCCGAAATAATTATTTCTTTAAGAAGCGCAGAGCAGGTTAAGCAATGTATTGATAATGAATACTTCCAGCCATTCATTGTTTATATAAAGGGAGATGACTGGCATGTGGTTTTGGATGATAGTAGAGAATGCCCTGTCAACAGGCATGATTTCACCTTTCAGTTAAACGAACTGACGATCGGATTTGATTTTGCTTTCCTGGCTATGCACGGACCTCCGGGTGAGGACGGAAAGCTCCAGGCCTATTTTGATTTGATCGGAATTCCATATAGTACATCCGGTGTTTTGTCCCTTGCACTGACATTCAACAAGTACACAACTAAAATGTTCCTTTCCCGGTTTGGGATAAAAATGGCCGAATCGATTCTGATCAGGCAGGGTGATCAATACGATCCTGAGAAGATCATTGAAACATTGGGATTACCATGTTTCATAAAACCCAATTGCGGGGGTTCCAGTTTTGGGGTATCAAAGATCAACCGTGCCGAAAGCCTGGAGAAAGCCATTCGTGAAGCCATGACAGAAGACAGTGATGTACTGGTTGAGGCATTTATCGAGGGTCCTGAATTGACATGCGGACTGGTTAAGTTTGCAGATGACGAATTGATCTTTCCGGTAACTGAAATAGTAAGTAAAAAAGAATTTTTTGATTATGAGGCCAAGTACATTGAAGGTATGGCTGATGAGATTGTCCCCGCTCAAATTCCGGATGACCTGGCCAGGGATTGCCAGCTGCTTGCTTCGAAAATCTATTCACTCCTCGATTGCAGGGGTATTGTGAGGGTAGACTTTATCAATCGAAACGGAGAACTCTATTTCCTGGAGTTGAATGGCATTCCAGGCATGACAAAAGAGAGCATCGTTCCGAAGATGATACGGGCACTTGGCTTGACTGAGGAAGAAGTTTACAGGAAGATAATTGAGGATCTTTCCTGAAAAGAGTTGCAGCCTGCCTGCCGGCAGGCAGGATTACAGGTTGTTCATTGAGACAGATAATTTGCGAGTTTGTGATGCAAAATATCTAGTCGAACCAGTCTCGAGTACTCAGGGCAGGTTGCAAGTTCTACAAATCATATTTATCAATCAAATAAATCAGTGCAGCGATCGAGGCGCTGCCCATCTGCAATTCCCTGATATTGACCTGCTCAAAAGTATCGTTAGGTGAGTGATGATAATCGAAGTATCTCTGCATGTCCGGTACAAAACTGATCAATACGGCACCAAATTCCCTTAACGGACCAATATCCGCACCTCCACCGCCACCGGTAAACTCAGTGATACCGTATGGTTTAAAGTAGTTCTGCAGGCCCAGGAATTCATCCAGCCTTTCTCCTTCTGCACCGATTCCAAATCCGCGGGGCATGAGGCCTCCCCTGTCCGATTCAACGGCGACGTAATGATTCTCGTTGTTCAGCCGGGCCAGTTCAGCATATTTTTTTGCACCACGCTGGGCTATTTCCTCATCCATGAACATTACGGCACGCACTGTCCGTTTTGGCCTGATAACCAGCTCCTTATATAACCTGAGCACTTCGATCGACTGAATACATCCGGCTCCATCATCGTGGGCTCCTTCACTGTTATCCCAGGCATCGAGGTGGCCGCCTATTGTTATGATCTGATCGGGGTAGGTGGATCCCCTTATCTCCCCTATTACGTTATAGGAAGTAACATCCGGATAGTTTTTGCAGTTGCTGATCAGGTGCAGGTTTAGGTCCGGATCTTCCCTGAGCCATGTGCTTAACAGGTTTGCTCCCCGGGTACTTACACAAACAGCCGGGATTTCAGGGATCCCTTCCTGGTAGTACATCACACCTGTATGAGGGTGGTTATCAAGGGCCGTGGTGGCAGACCGGATAATAGCTGCCACGGCACCATATTGGGCGGCTTCAGATGCACCCCTCACACGCTGGTCAACCGCTCCTCCATAACCCCGGAACGTATTGATATGGGTAGGATCCATTGGCCTGTTGAAGAAGACAATCTTTCCTTTTACCACCTTTTCTCCAAGCCGGGCTAATTCTTCAAAATCCTGCACCTCAATAACCTGGCTGACAATCCCCTTTTCATCTGTACCAGTTGAGGTGCCTAATCCCGTTATTGACAGGTCCTCAGATCCAAATTTGGATGAAGTTATACGGGCATATTCAATGTCGCCACGAATCCAGCGCTTCACCATTAGCTCCTGAAGGTATACGCTGTCGAGGTCCATACGTAACATTACCTGCCTGGTAAACTCCACTGCTGCTGCTGCTTCCGGTGTGCCTGAGATCCTGCCTTTTGTATTTTTACATAACCACCTGAGATTCTCATATGCTTCGCGATTGGTGAGCGCTTCATCAAATATCTTCCGGATAACCAATGAATCCGGATCCTGTGCCAGCAGGAAAACCGGGATCATCACCAAAAGAAATAATATTGCTTTCTTCATTTGTTAAATAATTCACGATTGCTCGGCACACACAAGGCCACAATCACAGCCCCCCCTCGCGAATGCTTTAAGAAGCATTTGCTTGTCAGCGAATGCTTCGCATTTCACGATTCACGACTCACGACTCACGACTCACGGTTCACTCTTCATATGGTTGTCAAGGAATTCAATCATGGCATTATAAAAATCAAACTGGTTCTGCTGCTCATAGAACCCATGCCCTTCGTTTTCCTTTACCATATATTCCACCTCAATACCCCTTTCCCTGAGCGCTTCCACCATCTGATCCGATTCATCCTTGTTCACCCTGGGATCGCGGGCACCCTGTGCAATGAACATCGGGGCCCGGATCTTATCCACATGTTGCACAGGTGAAACCTCTGCCAGCCGAAGACTATCCTTCACAGGATCGCCGACCATTTCATAAAACATATCCCTGAGGGGTTCCCAGTAAGGCGGGATGGTATTCATAAAAGTGAACATATTTGCTACACCTACATAATCCACACCACAGCAGTACAATTCCGGGGTAAGGGTCATTCCGGCTAGAACAGCGTAGCCACCGTAACTGGCACCATATATAGCTATTCTGTCAGGATCGCCGATTCCCTTATCGATCAGCCATTGAACTCCGTCGGAAATGTCATCCTGCATGGTCCTGCCCCACTCCCCGAAACCTTTCTGCCAAAATTCTTTCCCGTATCCGGTGGAGCTCCTGAAGTTCATCTGAAGCACGCCAAAACCGCGGTTTGCAAGAAACTGAACCTCCGGATTAAATCCCCAGTAATCCCTGGCCCATGGCCCCCCGTGGGGATTAACGACAATGGGAAGATTTTTATTCTCCATACCAACGGGTAATGTAAGGTAACCATGTATGGTAAGTCCGTCCCTCGATGTATATGCTACCGGTTTCATCCCGGCCATGTGTTCCTCTTTGAGCCAGGGTGTTATCTCTGCGATGAATGTCAGGGATTTCGAACCGTCATCATACAGGTAATAACTCCCGTAGGTTCGGTCACTGCCGGCATTTACAATGAACAGGTCCTCCTCCCGGCTTTTGGAAACAATTGAAATTTCATAACCGGGCAATTCCTTTTCTATAAAACTATACATCTTCTCGGTCATCGGATCGAAGAAATGCCTGTGTGTTTTATCCGTTATATAAGAAGCAGAAGTGAGCACTTTGCGTTTCCTGGAGTAGGCCAGGTTATCAACATCCACCTCATCTGTTTCAAAGACAACCTCCAGTTCTTCGTCGGTCCGGGGATCATACAGCACAAATGCCCCCTTATCCCTTCCCAGGTCTGAATAGCAATAGATGTTCTCATTATTGAAATCAAAGAACATGGGGGAAAACGATTCCTTGAAATTCATGCTTTTAATTTCCCTGAACTCCTCCTGCTCGCTATCCCTGTATAACAGCCTGATATTCACCCCGTCGGTTGCACTGGCGATGCGGAGTTTTCCATCGTGGTCGGTATCCCATCCGGTTATGTCGCCCGGATTTTCAGCAAGCCTTGTGAGCTCTCCCGTGACCAGGTTGAACCGGTACGGGTCAAATACCTGGGGATTCCGTTCATTGATCGTGATCAGTATCTCATCGGGCTGGTCCCTGAGGATATCCAGTATTTCGGCCCGCACATTTTCCTTTGCAAAAACTGCCTTTCCCTCTCCGGTTTCAACATTCACCGATAATATCTGAAGGTTTTCATCACCCCCGACATCCTTAATATAAAGGATTGTATTGTTATTGGCCCAGCCATAGCCATACAGTGACCGTTCTGTTTCATTGGTGATCCTTCTGGCCTCCTCTTCACCTGTCTTCATTACAAAGACATTCATTTTTTCTTCATAAGGGCCCATAAATGACAGATAGGCTCCGTCAGGAGAAACTTGAAAACTTACCTTTTCAGGCTTTTTGAAAAAGTCCTCAACATCTATTACAGGTGGTTTTTCCACGGTTTGCTGGCAACCGGTTATTACTAATATTATTAAAATCGTGACGATAAGGGATTGAATTTTTTTCATGGCATGTATTCATTAGGGTTATATAGCAAATGTATCAAATCAAACTCCTTCTAACAACATATGAACTGCCAATTTTTTTTATGAACCTTATTTAAAGGCTGATCCAAAACAGCCCGAAATAAATAGTAATTTTTTCTTCTATCTTCTGGCTTCTGAATTCTGTATTCTGTATTTTTATATAAAATTCTTATATAAAAGTTTGTTATATATCGGAATATTATATATATTTGTGTCATGATATCAAATGAGTTACTCAAAGGGACCCTTAAAACGATCGTTTTAAATCTGTTAGCAGAGAATGACAGAATGTACGGCTACGAAATCACCCGGGAGGTGGAGAAACTTTCTGAAGGAAAGATTAAGTTGACCTGGGGTGCGCTCTATCCTACCTTGCATAAACTGGAGGCTGACGGTTTGATAGTTGCCGAGGAATACAATATCGGCAAACGCGTAAGGAAGTATTACCGCCTGACTCCTGAAGGCTCTAAGACCTCGAAAGACAAGATGGAAGAATTTGTTGAATTTGTAAGGATTATGAAACAACTTCTGAAACCTTCTCCCGGTCTTAACCTGAATCTTGCGAGCCAATCCCCGTAGCTTGCTACGGGATTAGCGAGCACAAAAAAAAGATAAAATAAAAGATCGACGATTCCTCGCCGCGAGGAGTCGTGGCGAGGAGAGTCAATTATGCTTGAGTTAACAGAACAGGAGATCGACCGGATCTCCAGTGAAATTGATCAGCAGGGGTTGACCTACACCCAGCTGAAAAACGAGATCCTGGACCATATCTGCTGCAACATTGAAGCAGAAATGGAGCAAGGCCTGACTTTTAATGAAGCCTACAGAAAGGTGAAAAGTGAGATGGGAAAGAAACGCATCAGGCAGATCCAGGACGAAACACTTTATTTAATCAGTAAAAAATACAGAAGAATGAAACGATTAATGTTTGTATTAGGCGTTGCAGTACCGATTATCATCATTATTGCATCCATATTTAAAGTCATGCACTGGCCGGGTGCCAGTATCCTCATTACATTATCACTTTTTGTTACCGGTGCTGTATTCCTGCCTGTTTTTGTCATGGTAAGGATCAGGGATACACGCAAGCAGGATGAACCTGTTCCAATGGGCCTGTACCTTACTGGAATGATTGCCGGTATCCTGACGGTGATCGGGGCCCTGATGAAAATCCAGCACCTGCCGGGTGCAGGAATTTTCCTGACATTGGGCTTGGTAGGACTTGCATTTGTATTCCTGCCCATATTTGCAGTTGTAAGAATGAGGGAGGCCCGGAAAAAGAATGAACCATTAAATACAGGAATGTATATAAGCGGGGTCGTTGCAGGGATTCTTTTTATCCTGGGAGCGCTGTTCAAGGTCCAGCACTGGCCCGGGGCAGGTGCTGTAATCCTTGTCTCCTGGTTTTCAGTTGCCGTTTTGTTATTGCCTTTTTTTGTATTGAATCAATTAAAGCAAAAAGAGAACAGGATCAACAATTTCTTTGGCATCATTGTGGTTGTTTCGATGGTTGCAATACTTATAATGGCTTTGACAAGACCAACCAGCACCAGCAAGGACGTCCTTGACACTTTTATTCAGATGGAAAACAATTTGCTCAACCAGGCTGGCCAATTGAATACTCTGAGTGACAACCTGCTGGAATCTTCGAAACAGTCTGTATCAGAGGATGTCCTGAGTAACATGAATGCAATCAGTTCAGAGTCCGACAAGATTTGTGAGTTTATACAATCCGTCAAGAAAGAAATGGTAATTGGAGCTAATGAAGAGAATGCGGCTGTGGTAAATTCAAATGATCTTATAGATTTCAATAAGGCATATGGAAAAGATAACCTCTATATTGTTGACAAAGTTATGTACGGTGAGGAATTTGAGGATGGTAAATGCTTTGCTATTGAAGAAATGCTGAAGGGTTATAAGTCAAATGTGCTGGCTCTCACAAAGGATGAAGACCTGAAAACCTTCATAGAAGAACAATTGATGGTTGATCAGCCGGGGCCGGAATATGGTTGGGGGCCTCACCTGACCAATGGCTCTATGGTGCGTACCGCAGCCGCACTCAGTATGGCTCAATCTACGGTCAGGCTGATAGAATATAAACTGCTGCAGGAGCTTTCGGTTCAAACCGAATCAATATGATTTTTTGATGGAATGGGGTCACGATTTGTGACCTCATTTTTTTTGCTTTCTTCACAGGGGAAGATAATCCACCGGAAGGCTTCAAACGCCGAAAAGGTTGTATTTTAGTAAATTGAAAGCATATCTCATCACCCTGGTGGTGATCCCTTTTACAATATCAAAATTAACTAAAATGCGACCATTCGTTCTCCTGGTTCTTCTTGTATGTACAGCACTGTTAAATGCACAAAAAGCAAGTATTAAAGAAGAAAAGATTACCTTCAAAACATACCCATACAGTGACCCTGATCCCACAGCCAAAATAACAAAGCACTATCCTTATTTTAGTTTTGATGGATTTACCAATACTCCCATACAAAAGGAATGGAATTTTGTTGTCCTGGAAAATGATTACATCAAAGTGTATGTTGCACCTGAAATAGGCGGAAAAGTTTGGGGAGCAATTGAAAAATCGACCGGGGAGGATTTTATTTACTTTAATGAGACCGTGAAATTCCGCCAGATCGCTATGCGGGGTGCGTGGACTTCCGGTGGCATAGAATTTAACTTCGGATCCATTGGACATGCCCCCTCGACCGCATCACCTGTTAATTACAAAATGGTGGAAAACGATGATGGAAGCGTTAGCTGTTTTGTCGGCGCTCCTGACCTTTCCTCAAGGACAGAGTGGAGGGTTGAGATTCGCCTCCCGGCCGATAAGGCATATTTTGAGACCAATGGATCCTGGTATAATCCCACCGGGGAAAGGACTTCCCTTTATAATTGGATGACAGCCTCAACAGATGCCACCGATGACCTGGAATTTTGTTTCCCCGGACGTACACAGATAGGCCATGGAGGCGAGACAGGCAGCTGGCCGGTTGATGAAAAAGGCAGGAATATCTCATGGTACAGGGAAAATGATTTTGGGGGACCCAAATCGTATCATGTGATTGGTTCCTTTGAAGAATATTTCGGTACTTTCTTCCATGATAAAAATTTCGGGATGGGGCACTGGGCAACGAAGGAGGAAAGGCCCGGACAAAAAATATGGATATGGGGAATTTCCCGTGCCGGGGAAATATGGGTGGATATCCTGACAGATACCAATACCAATGTTCAATATACCGAATTACAAACTGGTTTCCTGTACAACCAGGCAGGTAGTGGCAGTACCTATACGCCTTATAAACATTTGTTTTTAGAAGGAAATTCAGAAAATCAATTCTCGGAAATCTGGTTTCCTGTAAAGGGAACTAATGGCATAGTGAAAGCAAATCAATATGGGACCTTAAATATCATTGAGACCGGTAATCTCCCCACATTGAAATTTTGTGCATTACAAAACATTGAAGGTCAGTTTGTGGTTCAATCCGATGGTAAGGTTTTGCTAAGCGAAGAGATCAGCCTAGGACCAATGGAATTATTGGAGGAACAAATGTCTACTAACTTACCGGCTGATTATACCATCGATATTGCAGGTGTTTTTTATTACAACAACAGTGAGAAACAAGATAAATTAATGTCGCGTCCCGCAACCCTGGATGAAGCATTCGACTGGAACTCGGTTGAAGGATTGTACACCCAGGGGGTTGAATCGGAGAGACAAAGATCCTATGCAGCAGCCCTGGAGAAGTATGAGGAAGTGCTGAAAATACAACCTTATCACATGGAAGCATGGGTTGGGGAGGCAACCATTTTGTACAAAAAAATGGATTATACAGCAGCTGAAGAAGCAGCCCTGAAAGCCCTATCCATCAACACCTACGATCCCGATGCAAATTTCATATACGGGATAATCTGCAAACAGCTTGGAAAGAAATACGATGCCCTGGAAGGCTTTGGTATTGCATTACGCTCAACAAAATACCGCTCGGCGGCCAACCTGCAGATGGCACAGATCTATTACAAAGAAAGGAACATGCAACAGGCTGAAAAATATGCCAGGCAGTCGCTGGATTACAACCAGTATAATACTGAAGCATACATCATTCTGGAATTGATTGAAAAGTCAAAAGGAAATGAGATCAGCAAAAACGAGTTCTTATCGAAAATACTGGAAATTGATCCGTTGAGTCCGTTTGTACATTATGAAAATGAAACATTATCGGATGTTTTGGATTTCGAGATGCCGCATGAGATCGGGCTGGAGTTGGCGATAAAATATTTCAATTTAGGAGAGAATGAAGAAGCAGTGAATATTTTGAGCCATTCAGCAGATAATCCCATACTTAAATATTGGCTCGCTTATCTTACGAATAATGAGCATGTATTGGACGAGGCAATTGCCGCTTCTCCTGAGCTGGTATATCCCTTTAGAAATGAAACGGCCGAAGTGCTGAAATGGGCCATGGATCAAAATAATAGCTGGAAAACAAAATATTACCTTGCCATCCTGAACTGGTTTAAGGCAAATGAAGCTGAAGCGGCCAAGTTATTTTCAGATTGCGGCTATGAACCCGATTATGCTCCCTTCTATCTTACCAGGGGTGATTTCCATAAAGAACGCTCACCCGAAAAAACCGAGGCAGATTATTTAAAAGCACTCAGTCTGGATAAAAGCCAATGGAGAACCTATAATAGATTAACAGCCTACTACCTGGCCAGTAACAATCCTGAAAAGGCTTTAGAGATGGCGGAACAGGCAAAGAAAAAATTTCCGGCCAGCTATATCATAGGTTATGATTATGCCAGTTCATTGTACCACAACAAAGAATATGCAAACTGCCTGAAGGAATTGAATGAATTACACATCCTTCCTTTTGAAGGTGCTGGTTATGGTCATGCTACCTATCGCAATGCAAATATTATGTTAGCCATACAGTACTTCCAAAAAGGCCATTATGCCAAAGCCCTCACCCTGGCAGATGATGGCCGCAAGTGGCCGGAAAACCTGGGTCAGGGTAAGCCATACGATCCCGATGAGCGCATAGAAGATTTCCTGCAATCTCTTTGTTACAAACTCACGAAAGATGAGAAAAAAGAGATAGCAATGAAACAAAGTGTTGCAGATAATACTTTAGCATCGGTTGATTATGATGCTTTTATCGGATCCAGGAAGAATTCATCCACTTTGCTTGGAGCCATTGCCATCAGAGATTTGGGACAACAGGAAAAAGCCGATCGATTGATGAAGGATTGGCTCAAAGGAAATGAAAATGACAAAATTGCACAGTGGGCCATGGCAGTCTACAACGACGATTTAGGGAAAGCCAGTAAGCTGGCAGAGAATATGAAGACAACAGAAGAGGGCACACCCTGGAATCCGTCCAGACAAGACGCTGATTTTGAATTGGTTAAGGAAATTGTCTTTATTTTAAATAGATAATTAACTTAAGTTGTCAATGTCATACTGAACTTGCCTGCCCTGATGGATATCAGGGTTTCAGTATCTCATTTAATAATAGTAGATTCCGAAATAAATTCGGAATGACATTTAATTTAACAATATGAATAAACCAGTTAGATTCTCAACATTGATTTTATATACAGTTTTAATCATTCTGAATTTTGGATGTAAAAAGGATAAACAAACATTATACGGGACAGGAGATTGGGATTTCTCAATCGATGTAGAAGGTGCATATCATTCATTAGGCACTCAGCGAGCCGTGGTAGAAGTCAATGAGCCGGCAGAAGCAGTTCATGCACACCTCCCCTGGCGGCGCAGGGATTTCAGTCCGGAGGATATCGAGGTTCTCATCTATGATGCGGCCACCGGTGAACAAATAAACAATGTTTACAGGGCGGATATTAACAGGGAATCTGGTGACCTTGTTTTTCAACCCAAAACAGTCCCCGGTGAATACTTCATATACTACATGCCCTTCCACTCAAGCGGAGGCCCTTACCCGAGAGTTCATTATGACTTCCCGACATTTACAGCCAGCGAATCATGGATGGAAAACAATGACATTTCTGCAGAAAAAGACCTGTCAAGTTTTCCCAAAGCTAAATTAATTCAGTTCCAGGCAATCAGTGAGTTTCATTCGCGGTACCCAATGGATGTGATTGCCACCAAAGCAGAAACCGATGCCATCCTGGAAAAAAATAGCGAAAAATCCTTTTTGCTGTTTACTGAAGACAGGAAGTACCCGATCCGCATGTCATCAGACATTCCTCAGCAATGGAAAGGAAAAGATAATCTTAATAAATTTTCAGGGAAGGTAGATAAAAATGAATACTATGCTTTCCAGGCAGGGATAATGTCTGTTGATGCAGATATTGAAGATATTGAAATAACATACAGTGATTTAAGGGCAGGAAACAATATAATTCCTGCTTCAGCCATAACCTGTTTCAACAAGGAGGGCACCAACTGGGATGCAAAACCAATGACCAAAACCATTTCTGTTGAAAAAGGGAACCTCCATGCCCTGTGGTTTGGCATTGATATACCGGAAGATGTAAAATCCGGTAAATATAAAGGAGAGATTACAGTATCTCCACAAGGCATGGAAAGCCAGGTTATTGCCCTCAACATAGATGTATCAGGCAGGGTTCTTGAAGACAGGGGAGACAGCGAGCCCTGGAAACATTCCCGGTTGCGATGGCTGAACTCAATGCATGCCATGAATGATGACCTGGTGAAACCATTTACTCCCGTCATCCGGAACGGACAGGCCCTTGAATGCCTGGGGAGAAAAGTAAGCCTGGCCGAAACGGGATTGCCAGGAAGTATTGAAAGTTTCTTTAGCTATGAGTTGACAAAACTAGATGAAACCGGGCGGCAGATATTGAATGCTCCTATGCGTTTTGTGATTGAAAATGCTGAAGGAGAGAATATCATTTTTGAGCCTGATGAGGTGAGGTTTGCTGAAGATAAAGCTGGAATTGTACATTGGGAAATGACAGGCACCCTGGGAGACATTGAATTGACCTGTCATGCAAAAATGGAATTTGACGGCTACCTGGAATACAATATTGAAGTATCCTCAACAAATGATATCACTGTAAATGATATCCGTTTAGAGATCCCGTTTAATGCAGACATTGCAAGATACACCATGGGCATGGGACAGGTGGGGGGCAAATGCCCGGACAAATTTTCATGGAAGTGGGATGTAAAAAATAACCAGGATGGTATCTGGATCGGGGATATCAATGCCGGGATACAAATCCGATTCTGGGCAGAGAACTATGACCGCCCGTTAAACACCAATTTTTATCATGCCAAACCGCTGAATATGCCCCCCTCCTGGGATAATAACAGGAAAGGTGGTTTCTCAATGTCAAAGAAAGGCCGCACCCTGCACGCAAAGGCCTTCAGTGGCAATCGTGTGATTAAAAAAGACGAGTCTTTGCATTACAATTTTGGAATATTGATCACACCCTTTAAACTGATCGATACCAAAAAACATTTCTCAACCCGTTTTTTTCATTCTTACCAGCCCATTGACAGTGTCAAAAACTATGGAGCCAACACCATTAACATCCATCATGGCAATGAGGTAAATCCCTACATTAACTACCCTTTCCTGAGTGTTCAAAAAATGAGAGCCCTGGTGGATGAAGCACATGAGAAAGATATGCGGCTTAAGATCTATTATACGGTGCGTGAACTAACTGCCCATGCACCCGAAGTGCATGCCATATTGAGTCTGGATGGCGAAATTTTTGCCCAAAAAAGTTCAAACCCAAACCTGAAAAAATATGGCCGGAACGGAGGTTATCCATGGTTACAGGAGCACCTGGATTCAACCTACCTGGCCGCATGGTTTACGAGGAATACGGAATGCCCCGCCATACTGAACACAGGTGTTTCCCGCTGGCATAACTACTATGTTGAAGGTATGAACTGGCTGGTTGAAAATGTGGGTATTGATGGTGTTTACATTGACGACCTGGCCTTTGACCGCACCACGATGAAGCGTATACGCAGGGTACTGGACAAGCGTCCTGACCCGATGATCGACCTGCATTCGGCCAACCAGTTTAATTACAATGACGGTTATGTAAACAGCGCCTTTCTGTATTTAGAACATTTCCCCTACATCGACCGCCTGTGGTTTGGCGAATATTTCAAATATGAAAATGAACCGGATTACTGGATGGTAGAAGTATCCGGTTTGCCTTACGGTGTAATGAGTGAAATGCTTCAGGATGGAGGCAATCCATACCGTGGAATGATTTACGGCATGACGAACCGCGGTCCCCGGCCAGAGGATGATCCGAAGGACCCGAGGCGCCTCTGGAAAGTATGGGATGAATTTGGCATTACCGAAAGCCGGATGCTTGGTTACTGGGTACCTTACTGCCCGGTAAAAACCGACAGGGATGATGTGAAAACTACTGTTTACCAGAACGAGAAGAAAGCCCTGGTATCCATTGCCAGCTGGGCAGAAAAACCAGTGAAAGTAAAATTAAGCATCGACTGGGAGGCATTGGGAATTGATGCCAGCACTGCTAAAATATTTACCCCGGCCATTAAGGACTTCCAGGAACAGGCATCTTTCAACCCTGGTGATGGAATACCTGTTGAGCCGGGGAAGGGATGGTTGCTGGTAATACAATAAATTGTACTGAATTACTGACTTTACTGGAAATTGACCAATACAGATCGGTTATGCATTTTCCAGCGATTTAATAAATTCCCTTGCAGTCATTACAGGTATTTTACTTTTACGGTAACCCGACATGTTCCTTGTAATTATCATTTCCTGGCTGTTTTCAATGGCAGTGAAATATTGAATGGCATCTTCAAAATCCTTAAACTCAGAATTTAAGGCCAGATCAGCTATTTTATCAGTGAATGATAATACCTGTACAAGGACTTTAAAGCTGCGTAGAACTTTTCTTGTATCCTGTTCAGGTTTGAACTTTTTAAGCAAATAATGGGTATTCGCCAGTAATAAAGAGGAAAGCGAAAGGATTACTTTTTTTTTATCCGCTAAGGAAAAAAGCTCGGCAGCCTCTTCATAGAATGGCAATCTCTTGCCAAGCAAATCCAGTACAATATTGGTATCAACGAGGATATGTTTCATGAATATTTTTTATCCAAAAAGTCAGTATAATCCTTTCTGTAATCATAATCAGACGGGAGATCAATTACACCACTCAAACTTTTAACCAGTGGCGTTATCTCAATACCAGAGTCCCCTGAACTGGTTACTGAATCAAGATAAGATTCAATCATCTTAGAAAGACTGGTATTGTGTTTCTTTGCATACTTTTTCGCCCGGGCAATCACAATGCTGTTCAGCTTTAATGTCAACTTTGAATTCATTATATTGAATTATACGTACAAATATATCATTTTTATACGTACTTTTCAATAATAATCTGTAAATCCAGAGAAGTGGTCGGAAATTGCGACCACCTCTTTAAAAGATAACCCACCGGGTGACCTCAGATCACCCGGTGAGTTTACCAGCGGACTCGAAGACTCGCAGACTTGTAGACTCTTCCTACTCCTCCTCCTGCCTCGTCCGTTTGTTGTCCAGGAACAAAAAATTGTCGCAGTTGATCTCGATGGAATAGCGCTTGTTACCTTCTTTATCCTCCCATGTGGAGGTCTGGATCTTGCCTTCCACGTAGAGCGGATCGCCCTTTTTGACATATTCCTCGATCACCCCGGCGATCTTGTTCCATACAACTACCGTGTGCCACTGGGTTTTCTGAACTTGATTACCTTCCTTATCAATATACAGCTCGTTGGTAGCCAGCGGAAAGCGAGCCACCTTCAAGTCGTCATTGATCTGGTTTACTTTGGGATCTTCACCTACGTTGCCCACAAGTGTGACTTTGTTGATTCCTCTTCTCATAACTAAAGATTTAAGGTTAATGAATAATTGGTTCTCAACCCTTTATGACAAAAAAGAGGAATTATCGTACTGGTATCCGTAATTTTAAGAACAAGTGACTATAAGTCCTTGTATTTCAGCACGATCATATGATAGGTTTTGTATCTCTCGTAGACCGGTTTGCTGCGGTACCCGGAGAAATATTTGAATTTTAACCGTTTCAGTTTTTTCCGGAGATAAAATTTGACCAGGCGGCTCAGCAGGGAGTATTTTGCTTTGAAAAAGGCATCGAATGATTGGATAGCCGGGTATAACCTGTTCATAAGAATATCATTCAACAATTCAAGGCTTGGGCTTACGTTTTTTGTAATATCCTGGTCCTTTAATATTTCAAAATCATCCTTAATATACTCATAAAATTCACTCAGGGGATGCCCGCCACCCATGCTCCCGTCGCCGGGCCCTCCGTCTCCATCATTACCGGTCCTGAAAAAATCACATATGAGTATTTTCCCGCCTGGTTTCAATAATGATTTGATTACCCTGAAATTCTCAGCCATAGGGATATACTGAAAACTCTCACTGAAATAGACAAGGTCATATTGCTGATTTCTTTCTGAACCGGGAAAATCTTCGAAAAAACAGTCAAATATCTTCGGTTTATAATCAACATTCAAAGAGGATACCCGCTGATCGACCTGGTCTTTAAGAGTCGCAGAGGGAATTACCCCATCTGCCAGGTAGCCCGATTCAAGCAACCGGGAAAGCATTATCCCGGTACCACAACCAACATCCAGGACCCTGGCCGATTTGTCCTGAACCGCATCGCAGATGTTTGACATCACAAATTCAGAATAGCGGTTCTGAGCTTCAAAGAAATCCGACACTTCAGGTTTTGCATCTTCATCCCAGAATCCATAGTGCAGATCTTCTATCCCGGTAAGTTGCTGTGCAACCACCAATCCTAATTCTGTTGTCTCCATTATATCATGATTTCTGCCTTGAATCCTGCGAGCGCATTGGCTTCGCCGAACTCACAGGTTTGTTTGGCTTCGCCGAACTCACAGGTTTGTTTGGCTTCGCCGAACTCACAGGTTTGTTTGGCTTCGCCGAACTCACAGGTTTGTTTGGCTTCGCCGAA
>JADHVS010000126.1 GCA_016783865.1 Bacteroidales bacterium | reverse complement strand
AAGGCGAAGACATTGCAGAATTTACTCCGGGCAATGCTGAAGCTCAGAAGGAAATCAAATTTGAAGAGGGGGCTTCGGTCGATGAATCTGAACAAAAATCGACTAAAAAAGAGACTGTTACAACTTCTTCATCACTGGAAGGTGAAATTAAAACCAGGATTTCTCCCAGGGCCCGGAATATGGCCCTGAGAAATGGTATCGAGGTGGATGGATTATCCGGTTCAGGACCGAATGGCAGGATTATAGTAAGAGATATCGAAAAAGCAATGACTGCAGGCAGCACCGTGAAAACCAAACCACAAAAAGCTGAAGCGTCTGTACAGGGTTCACCTGCAACAGAAGAATTTGAAGTCACCCCATTAACCAATATACGCAGGATCATTGCGGAAAAAATGCATGCATCGCTGCAAAACAGTGCCCAGTTGACACACCACACCAGTGCGGATGCAAGAAAGATCCAGAGGCTTCGCCAGCAATTCAAGCAGGAATACCAGCAGGGAACTGGTGAAAACATCACACTGAACGATATGGTGTGTTATGCTACTGTTAAGGCGCTCAGGGTAAAACCCTACATCAATTCACATTTCCTGGGAAACGAGATTAAAATATTTCACTCAGTACACCTGGGTATAGCCGTAGATACTGAGCGGGGCCTGATGGTCCCTTCCCTCAAAAACGCACATGCCATGTCACTTTCCCGGCTTTCGACCAGCCTGAAATCACTGGCCAACCAGTGCAGGCAGGGCAATATTGATCCAGAATTACTGTCAAGTACGGCAGCTACATTTACTGTATCAAACCTTGGGGTATATGAAATTGAAATGTTTACTCCCATACTGAATATACCGCAAGCCGGGATATTGGGTGTAAATAACATTGTAAAAAGGCCAGCCGACCTGGGTGGAGGCGTTATGGGATTCATTCCTTATATCGGTCTCTCATTAACCTACGATCACAGGGCCGTGGACGGTGCACCAGCTTCTGTTTTCCTGAAGGAAGTAAAAGAACAAATTGAGAATTTTGAATACGACCTGTAATTATCCCGTGTGCCAATCTTAATAACAGAAATCAAATAACAATAAAATAAAATGCCTAAGTCGCAATTACTCGATCCGAAAGAACTCAGAAAAAAAGGTGAGATTACTTTTGGATCAATACCTGTAAATCAATATAGCAAGAGCATCGATGAAGAGGTAAAAAACTACTCCAACCAGGATTTTGAGCGGATTTTCCGGCATATGATCATCATCCGGGAATTTGAAACGATGTTAAACCGGATTAAAATTGAAGGAGAATATAATGGTCTGGAATATAACCATCCCGGACCCGCCCACTTATCGATTGGGCAGGAGGCATCGGCTGTGGGGATGGCCTACCATCTCACACCTGAAGATTTGATATTCGGATCACACCGCAGCCACGGAGAAATACTGGCAAAGGGCCTATCCTCCATCCACCTATTATCTGACAAACAACTAACTGAGATCATGGAAACCTATCTGGGCGGTGATGCCCTGAGGGTGGTTGAAAAGAATCAAAAAGAGGTTAAGGAACTTGCTGTGGATTATTTGCTATATGGAACACTGGCCGAAATATTTGCCAGGGCTTATGGCTTTAACAAAGGCCTGGGAGGATCTATGCATGCCTTCTTCCCTCCTTTCGGCATCTACCCTAACAATGCCATCGTTGGAGGATCGGGAGACATTGCTGTTGGGGCGGCCCTTTATAAGAAAGTCAATCAAAAACCAGGCATTGTTGTGGCCAATATTGGTGATGCATCCATGGGATGCGGGCCCGTATGGGAAGGAATATGCTTTGCTTCTATGGACCAGTATAAAACCCTCTGGAATGGTGAATACCAGGGTGGACTACCCATAATTTTTAATTTCATGAATAACCAGTATGGTATGGGGGGACAAACACGGGGAGAAACCATGGGATACGATATGCTGGCCAGGATCGGAGCCGGTGTTAATCCGGAAATGATGCACTCTGAGCGGGTTGACGGTTACAACCCGCTGGCCGTAATCGATGCCTTCAAAAGGAAGAAAACAATCCTGGAAGAAAAAAATGGCCCGGTGCTGCTGGATACATTAACCTATCGCTACAGTGGTCACTCCCCGTCAGATGCTTCTTCGTACAGGACAAAAGAAGAAGTTGAAGCGTGGCAGGCGTATGATTCAATTCTTTTTTTCGGCGAAGAATTAAAGAAAATTAAGGTGCTGTCGCAGGATCAGATTGACCAGATATGGGAAGAAACCAGGGAAAAGATCACCCGGACAATGAGACTGGCAACCGATGATGAGATCTCTCCCCGACTGGATCTGAATAAGGATCCGGATGCAATCGGAAAATTGATGTTCTCGAATAACTCTGTTGATAAAATGGATAACCGCACTCCCGAGAGTTTACTAAGTATCGAAGAAAATCCCCGGGTTCAGCAGATCAAAAAGAAAGAACGATTTGGCCTGGATGAGAATGGCAAGCCTTACTCAAAGGTTAAAGCCTACCAGCTCAGGGACGGTATTTTTGAAGCCATCCTCGATCGCTTTTACAAAGATCCCTCACTGGTTGCCTACGGTGAAGAAAACCGCGATTGGGGAGGTGCATTTGCTGTATACAGGGGATTAACCGAAGCCTTACCATATAACCGCCTTTTCAACTCTCCGATTTCCGAAGGTGCCATCGTAGGCACTGCCATTGGGTATGGAATGGCCGGTGGCCGTGTTATTGCAGAGATCATGTATTGCGATTTCCTGGGCCGGTCTGGCGATGAAGTGTTTAATCAATTGCCCAAATGGCAATCTATGAGCGGTAATGTCCTCAAGATGCCGGTCGTCATCAGGGTATCTGTGGGATCGAAATACGGAGCTCAGCATTCACAGGACTGGTCCTCCCTGGTGGCCCACATACCAGGAATTAAGGTAGTTTTTCCGGCTACCCCATACGATGCCAAAGGAATTATGAATGCCGCATTGCAGGGAACAGACCCTGTAGTGTTCTTTGAAAGCCAGCGGATATACGATATCGGTGAATGGTTCCACCAGGGAGGAGTGCCGGAAGGATATTATGAAATCCCGCTGGGTGAACCGGATATTAAAAAAGAAGGTAGCGATATCACCATACTCTCTGTCGGTGCCACCCTCTATACTGTGATGGAAGCAGCCAAAACCCTGAAGGAAAAATATAACCTTTCAGCTGAAATTATTGATGCCAGGAGCCTTGTACCGTTTAACTACGAACCGGTCATTCAATCCGTGAAGAAAACTGGAAAAATCCTCCTCGCAAGCGATGCTTCCTCAAGAGGCTCCTTTATGAAAGAAATGGCTCAAACCATTACAGAACTTGCTTTCGATGAACTGGACGGACCTCCAGTGGTGGTTGGATCCAGAAACTGGATCGTTCCGGCATATGAGATGGAAAAATATTTCTTCCCTCAACCGGAATGGATCCTTGATGCTATCCATGAAAAGATCATCCCCCTGGAAGGGCACCAGATATCCAATGATTTCAGTGCAACAGAACAATTAAGAAGGAATAAATCAGGTACCTGATCCTGAAATCCATCAGGAATTATTGTACCCTGTGCGCTTAATTTCTATATTTAAAAAAAATTAAGCTTATGAAGAGAAGCGAAATAAACCACCATATCCAAAGTGCCATCGATTTTTTCATTGAAAAAAATTTTTTCCTGCCACCCTGGGGATTCTGGAAACCCGGGGACTGGAAAGGAAAATACGATTCTTGCAGTGAAATCATCGATCATCAGCTCGGGTGGGATATAACAGATTTTGGGACAAACGATTTTTATAACTATGGTTTGATCCTCTTTACCATCAGAAACGGAAAAATCGATAAGCCGGAAAAGAAATACTGTGAAAAGATCATGATCGTGGAAGAGGGACAGATCACACCCATGCATTTCCACTGGTCGAAAACCGAAGACATCATCAATCGCGGTGGTGGAAACCTGGCCATGGAATTGTACCTGGCAGATAAGTCGGAAAAACTTACAGATCATGAGTTCACCGTCAGTACAGATGGAATTGTGCGGCACTTCCAGCCAGGTGACAAACTGGTTCTTGAAACTGGCGAAAGCGTGACCTTCCCCCCTTACCTGGCACATCGTTTTTATGGTGAACAGGGTAAGGGCAAAGTGCTGGTTGGCGAGGTAAGCTCTGTAAATGATGACAACACCGACAATTGCTTTGTTGATGGAGTTGGCCGATTCCCATCCATTGTTGAGGACGAGCCGCCACTCCACTTGCTTGTATCTGACTACCCTAATTATTTTTAATTCATGGTAATGGTAAAAATATCCGGAGTGGGTTGTTGCCTGCTCGACTACTTATATTCCAATATCGATTTTAAAGGTCCTCAATTTTCGAAATACCTCTCGGCAGAAGAAGGTGACGGGGGATTAAGTCCGGGAAGACTGGTATTTACAGAAGAGCTGGAGAAATACACCAGCAGGCCGATAAAAGAAATCCTGTTTGACCTGGTAAGCGACAGAGAACCAGATAAATATAATCTCGGCGGACCCGCCATCGTAGCCATAATCCATGCAGCTCAATTGTTAAATGAGACCGCCGATGTAGGTTTTTATGTAGCCGTTGGTGTAGATACCATAGGTGAACGAATACTGGAAATCATTGATGAGACACCTGTTAAACTTGCCGGAGCCAAAATGGTAAAAACACCATCCCCGTTCACTTATGTCTTATCAGATCCCAACTATAATGAGGGCCATGGGGAACGTACCTTTATTAATAATATAGGTGCCGCCAAGGATTTCCTGCCGGAAGACCTGGATGAGGATTTTTTCCAATCCGATATTGTCGTATTTGGAGGAACTGCTATTGTTCCTTCCATCCATGACAATCTGCTCGAATTGCTGATCAGGGCAAAACAGTCAGGAGCTGTAACCGTCGTTAATACTGTTTTCGATTTCAGGAGTGAAAAGTCTGCGCCAGGCATTAAATGGCCATTAGGATCAACAGACGAAACCTACAAACATATCGATATCCTTATAATGGATATGGAAGAAGCGATGAAACTTAGTGGTCAGCCAAACCTTGATAAGGCTTGCGCCTTCTTTACCGAGTCGGGTGTCGACTCCTTTATTATAACCAATGGCGCTCTCCCGGTAACCCTTTTCTCCCGTGGGAACCTCTTCAAATCACAACCGGTCATTTCTCTTCCTGTTTCTGAAGCTGTTCTGAATGAATTAAAACACAATACCGGACTGGCTGGTGACACAACCGGATGCGGAGATAATTTTACAGGGGGAATCATTGCGTCTGCCGCCTGGCAAATAGCTAAAAAGGGCGATGAGGCACTGGACCTGGTTGAAGCCTGCTCATGGGGTATTGCATCGGGTGGTTTTACCTGCTTCATAATGGGTGGAACCTATATCGAATTTAAACCAGGTGAAAAACTGAACCTGGTAAAGCCTTACTATGAATTATATCAGGATCAGCTAAATAACATTTCCTAGGGCATGTACTACATGATAACCAAGGTGGTCATGCTGAACTTGTTTCAGCATCTCATTTAATCAATCCAGATCCCGAAACCCTGATCTGCATCCCCGATCTTCATCGGGGCAGGCAGGGCAGGCAAGTTCGGGATGACAACACACAAGAAACAAGTCCTGTGAAAAAAATAATCATATTCGGTGCCGGTAAAATTGGCCGGTCTTTTATCGGACAGATTTTTGGCAGATCCGGATATGAAACTGTTTTTGTTGATATTCAGCAAGATCTTATCGATCTGATCAATAAAAAAAAGGAATACAGGGTCATCATCAAAGGACCTGTGGAAGAGGAGTTGCTGATTCAAAACACCAGGGCTATTCATTTCAGTGAAAAAGCAATCCTGTCTGACGAACTTATCAGCACTGACCTGGTTGCAGTATCTGTAGGTAAAGCAGGACTCATGAACACCCTTGAGGTACTGTCTGAAGGAATCAGAAAAAGGTATATCCGGCATCCCGGTCATCCGGTCGATATAATCATTGCCGAAAACATGCGGAATGCAGCAGAGTCTATGTCCGTAAGATTCAGGGAACTACTTGGAAAAACCTTTCCGGTCGATGAATACATTGGTTTAATCGAAACAAGTATCGGAAAAATGGTCCCGATTATGAGCCCTGATACCCTGGCCTCTGATCCGCTGCAGATATTTGCAGAACCCTATAATACCCTTATTTTAGACAAGAAGGGATTCAGGAATCCGGTTCCGGATATCCCATGGCTGGCACCAAAAGACAATATCCGGGCCTGGGTCGACAGGAAATCATTTATCCATAACCTGGGACATGCGGCAGTAGCTTTCCTGGGGTATCTTCATCATCCCGATAAGGTATACCTGTACGAAGTGTTATCGGATAAATCAATCCTGGAGCAGGTCAGGTTAACCATGGAAGAATCTGCCCGGATACTCATGCGAATGTATCCCGAAGAATTTACCCGGGAAGACCTCACAGAGCATATCGATGATCTGTTGGATCGCTTCAAAAATGCAGCACTTAGAGACAGTGTGTTCCGTGTCGGATCCGACCTCCGGAGAAAACTGGCTCACGATGACAGGCTGGCCACCCCCATAAGGGAAGGCGTTTCATTGAATCTTCCTGTTGATAAAATATTGTATGCACTTGTATCAGGTTTTTATTTCAGGGCCACTGATGAGTATGGTAACATGCACCCGAATGATATTGAATTTTACAATAACTTTATACCCGAAATCGATGGTTTACTGATAAGAATTTGCAAATTTGACCCGTTTTTGCACCAGGATCTGTTTAAGAGAGCAAAAGAATATTGTATCAAAATAAACCAGACGGTTAATCCGGCTGTCAAAATATACTGATAACCAATTAATTACGAGCAAATAGAATACGATGAAGCTTACCATTGAAGATATACTTAAAAAGAATGGTTTTATAATCGATATGGATGGCGTCATTTATCACGGGAACAAGCTCTTGCCTGGTGTCAGGAAATTTATCCAATGGCTGAAGGACAATAAGAAGAAATTTGTCTTTCTGACCAATTCCAGTGAGAGGACGCCGAAAGAACTGAAAGAGAAACTAAACCGCCTTGGAATTGAAGTGGGTACGGAAGTTTTTTATACCAGTGCATTGGCCACAGCCATGTTTCTTGCCAGTCAGAAACCGAAAGGAAGTGCTTATATCATTGGTGAGGCTGGTTTGATCAATGCCCTGTATAATGTTGGATATACCATGAATAATGTGGATCCCGATTATGTTGTCATGGGCGAATCCAGAACGTACAACTACGAAAAAATTGAACATGCTGTTAACCTTGTTATTAAAGGAGCAAAGTTAATTGGGGCGAATCCTGATCTGACCGGACCGATCGAAAATGGAATTGCTCCCGCCACAAAAGCGCTGATCGCTCCTATCGAACTGGCAACCGGGCGTAGTGCCTATTTTGTAGGTAAGCCCAATCCGCTCATGATGAGGAATGCACTTAAAAAAATTAAATGCACAAGGGAAGAGTCCATTATTATTGGCGATCGAATGGACACGGATATAATAGCCGGTATTGAATCTGAAATTGATACATGCCTGGTTTTAAGTGGTATCACCACCATGGAAATGATGGAAACATTCGCCTACCAGCCTCATATTGTATTAAATGGCGTAGCCGATATAGTAGCATAACCCGCACCCCTTTGCACACCCCAACCTGCAACATGATAAAAGCCGTACTTTTCGACATGGATGGCGTCCTGGTAGATTCTGAAGAATATATATGCCAGGCTGCCATAGAAATGTTCAGAGAAAAAGGCCTGACCGTGGAACCGGAAGATTTTATTCCCTTTGTGGGAGCAGGCGAAAACAGGTACATTGGCGGGGTTGCAGAAAAATATGATCATCCCCTCAACCTTGAACAGGATAAGGCACGGACATATGAAATATATGCCGGTATCGTGGCAGATAAGTTAGAACCACTGAATGGAGTGCTTGATTTTATTAATCTCTGTAAAGACTCAGGACTGAAAATTGCTGTAGCCACCAGCGCAGATGAAGTAAAAATGGAGGTCAACCTGAGAGAAATTGGCATTCCATCCGCGTCATTTGATACAACAGTTAACGGACTGGAAATTGAACGTAAAAAACCCTTTCCGGATATATACCTTAAGGCGGCCAGGTTACTGAATGTGCACCCCGGTGAATGCCTGGTAGTTGAGGATGCGCCTAACGGCATTAAGGCAGCAAAATCTGCCGGCATGAAATGCCTGGCAGTAACCACAAGCTTCCCGCCTGAAGAATTACAGGAAGCCGACTGGATCGCCAAAGACCTTGAGGAAAGTATAAAATTAAATATTTTCTAATATGGAATACAGGTCACTTGGAAACAGCGATGTTAAGGTTACCCCGTTAACATTCGGAGCGTGGGCCATTGGGGGCTGGATGTGGGGAGGCGCAGACAAGAGTGATGCGCTGCAAGCCATCCGGAAATCCATAGATCTTGGGATCACAACTATCGATACAGCACCAGTTTATGGATTTGGCCTCAGTGAAGAAATTGTAGGTGAAGCCATTTCAGGCATTAGAGACCAGGTTCAGATACTCACCAAATTTGGATTAATCTGGGACAGACAGGTGGGACAGTTCTATTTCGACACGCATGATATTGAAGGTAATCCTGCTGCTGTTTACAGATATGCTGGCAAGCAAAGTGTTATTGATGAATGTGATAAAAGCCTGAAGCGATTGGGCACTGATCATATCGACTTGCTTCAGATCCATTGGGCCGACCCCACAACGCCGGTTGAAGAAACTATGGAAGCGGTTGCTTCACTAATCAAGCTGGGGAAAATAAGGGCAGCCGGGGTTTGTAATTATTCCGTTGATGATATGAAAAGGGCAGAAAAAGTGGTTGCCCTGGCCTCCAACCAGGTTCCATACAGCATGTTGAGAAGGGACATTGAAACTGATCTGGTTCCCTATTGCCTTGAAAACAATAAAGCCATCCTTCCCTACAGCCCGCTTCAGAGAGGCTTGCTGACCGGCAAATTTCAGGAGGGACATGCCTTTAACGATGGGGATACCAGGCCTGCTACACCTTATTATAAAGATGCTAATATTACCAGAACAAACCAGTTCCTGGATTCTATTCGTCCGATTGCCCAAAACCATAATGTTTCGCTTGCACAACTGGTATTGAGATGGACCTTACAAATGCCAGGAATTACAACTGTCCTGGCTGGTGCAAGAAATATGAAACAGGTTGAGGAAAATTGCGGAGCAATTGATTTTTCCCTGTCCCACGAAGAAATGATCAGTATAAATCGTAAGTTAGATGAACTGTATCTGGACCTAACTTAGAAAGAACTTTGATTTGTGAACTTTCATTTCTTTACGATCTTTGTTTCATAATTTTTAAAATGTATAAATGAGCGATTATTTATTAAAAGATCTTCCGGACAAGGTTGAGTTATTAAAATGGCATGAGCAGCAGGGAAAAAGTGACACTCGTGAGGTCAATGCCCATCTCCACACACCCTATTCTTTCAGTGCTTTTCAAAGCGTACCGGAAATTTTTAAACTTGCTGAAGAGGAAGGTATCGATGTTCTTGGAATAAATGATTTTTATGTGTCCGACGGGTATCTTCCGTTCTACAACCAGAGCAAAATTTCAAAGATCTTTCCTTTATTTAATATTGAATTCATCGGACTATTACCCAGGGAACAGGTAAAAGACATCCGGGTAAACGATCCCAATAATCCCGGGAGGACCTATTTTTGCGGTAAAGGCCTGGATTATCCCTTTGAGCTGGAATCACCCTATGATTGTATGTTGAGGAACCTGAAGTATGAAAGCCAGATCCAGGTGAAAGAAATGGTTGAAAGGGTCAGTGCTGTCCTTGAAAGTGAATCAAAGGATCTGGCCCTCAAATATTCCGAAGTAAAAAGGGTATTCGCAAAAGACCTGGTTAGGGAGCGTCATATCGCAAGGGCAATCCGGTCGAAAGTCTTTGAGAAATATCAATCGGCAGAAGACCGCAGGACGTTCCTGAGTAAGATCTTCGATGGGAAGGAAGTCAAATCTGACCTGAGTGATGAGGCCGCACTTGAAAATGAGATAAGATCAAACCTGTTGAAGGCAGGCGGCAAAGCATTTGTACCTGAAGATAAAAGGGCATTTTTACCCATTCCTGAAATTATCGAAATTATTCTTAACGCTGGCGGCATACCATGTTATCCGGTCCTGCTTGATGATGAGAACGGGAATTGTACTGAATATGAGACTGACAAACAGATTTTATTAAATGAATTGATTTCCAATAATGTGTATTGTATTGAACTTATCCCGGGAAGAAATGATATCGAGTTACTGAGAGAATTTGTCAGCTTTTTCAAAGAGAACAAATTCATTGTCACATTTGGGACCGAACACAATACACCCGTGATGACACCCCTGAAGATAACTGCCCGCAATGGAGCAGAACTGGATGAAGAATTGAAAAAAATATCTTACGATGGTGCTTGCGTTATTGCTGCCCATCAGTACCTGCATGCTAAAGGGAAGGAAGGATATGTCAATTTGGATGGAATAGCAAAGCAGGATCAGATAGAAGAATACATCAAAATAGGAAAAGCTGTCATAGATAAATTTATACAGGCATGAAACGTCCATGATAATATTTTCATTATTATCACAAAAGATGATGAAAATGTTGTCATGGTAAGTTACACAAGGCCAATTTAATAATTAAAATATTTTCTTGTGAATCCTGAATCCCTTTCAAAAAATGAAAAACTGATACAAATCATTCCGGCTTTGCGGATGATTCTTTCTGAAGGAAATAATCCTTGTTTGCTGAAATTTACCGACGATAAAAAGATACAGCATGAGTCTGTATCGGTTGACCATGATGGATCCGTTGACGGAATTATTTCTTCATGTAAGTCTTCAATCGACAAGTATAAAAAGGAATACTCCAAACTACCTGAATTCCTTGCAATTACGAAAATTGGACAAATTAAAATCGTACCTGTAGCTGATCTTTCATCAACTGATAATACCGGGAAGCTGAGCAATAAAATTGCCATCGTCACAGGAGGTGCACAGGGATTTGGTGGCGGAATATCCGAAGAGCTTTTTAAAGCAGGAGCCAATGTTATTATTGCCGATTTAAACGAGAATGCCGGGAAAGAAAAAGCTGATTCGTTGAATAATCAGAAAAACTCAAACCGTACCTTATATGTCAGAACAGATGTTTCCGATCCCGTATCTGTTCAGAACATGATTTTACAAACCGTTAAACACTTTGGCGGATTAGACCTTCTGATCAGTAATGCCGGGATATTGCATGCAGGCAGTCTGGATGAAATGGAGCCGGAGGTATTTAACAGGATGACCGTGGTGAATTACAATGCCTTTTTCTTTTGCACTAAATATGCTGCAGAAGTACTTAAAGTGCAACATCAGCATAATCCTGATTATTACACAGATGTCATTCAGATAAATTCAAAATCGGGACTTCAGGGAAGTAAGAAGAACTTTGCCTATGCAGGTGCGAAATTCGGCGGTATAGGTCTGACCCAGTCATTTGCACTGGAACTGGTTGAATATAAAATCAAGGTTAACGCTATCTGTCCGGGAAATCTCTTTGAAGGACCCTTATGGGCCGATCCTGAGAACGGATTATTCGTCCAATACCTGAAAGCAGGAAAAGTTCCCGGAGCGAAGACCGTCGAAGATGTAAAAAAACATTATGAAGGTCTGGTTCCGATGAATAGAGGATGTCATGTGGAGGATGTGATGACAGCCATCTATTATATTATCAACCAGAAATATGAAACCGGACAGGCATTGCCAGTGACCGGTGGCCAGATCATGTTAAGGTGACGAGTGACGAGTGACGAGTGACGAGTGAAGGGAATCAGTGGCCGCTGGCCAAAGCCAACGGATGGCCCGGAATCCGGCAATACCTTAACTCAAAGATAACTAACACAATACTTATAAATGAAAACCAAGGCCGTAAGAATTTATGGTAAGAACGATCTCAGGCTTGAGGAGTTTGAATTACCAGAAATAAAAGAGGATGAAATTTTAGCCCGCGTGGTGTCCGACAGCATATGCATGTCATCATACAAAGCCACCAAACAGGGTGCTGACCATACGCGGGTTCCCAATGATGTACACATCAATCCTACCATCCTCGGACATGAATTTGCCGGAGTACTGATAGAGGTTGGAGAAAAATGGAAGCACCAGTTTAAACCCGGGGATAAATTCTCTATTCAGCCAGCATTGAATTATAAGGGCAGCCTCGATGCACCAGGCTACTCGTTCCGGTATATCGGCGGTGATGCCACCCATGTAATCATACCCAACGAGGTCATGGAGATGAACTGCCTTCTTCCCTATAAGGGTAATGACTATTTTCTGGCCTCCCTTTCAGAGCCTATTTCATGCATTATTGGTGCCTTCCATGCACAGTATCATACAAAGTACCAGATCTATGCTCATGAGATGGACATTAAAGAAGGTGGCAATATGGCTATTCTGGCCGGGGTGGGTCCCATGGGCCTTGGGGCCATAGATTATGCTATCCACCGCGACAGGAAACCAGGCTTGCTGGTCGTAACCGACATCGATGACAAAAGACTGGAACGGGCAGCCAGGGTGCACAGTGTGGAGGAAGCTAAAAAACAAGGGATCGAGTTACTCTATGTGAATACAAGAAACCAGGAAAATCCATCGGAGCATCTGCGCAGTCTCACCGGCGGAAAAGGGTTTGATGATGTGTTTGTCTTTGCTCCGGTCCGCCCAGTTGTTGAACAGGCCGACCATA
>JADHVS010000125.1 GCA_016783865.1 Bacteroidales bacterium | reverse complement strand
GCTTATCTTGCCTGTGTGGCTTTTGCTGATGACCAGATAGGCCGTATCCTTGATGCACTTGACAGCAGCCAGTATGCTGAAAATACAATAGTTATTGTTACCAGTGATCATGGGTATCACATGGGAGAAAAGAACCAGCTGTTCAAACATACAGTCTGGGAGGAATCTACACGGGTACCCATGATCTTCAGGCTTCCCGGAGAGAAAAATGCAGGTCTGGAATGCAATCACCCGGTAGGATTAATTGATGTTTATCCGACATTGGTTGATTTATGTGGAATCAACGACAGCACAATGCATAATGACCAGGGGCGATTGCTTGATGGATTTAGCATGAAGCCTTTTTTGGATGATCCTGTTCATAGGACATGGTCAGGTCCAGATGTAGCCTTAAGCTGCATCGATGCGGGCGTACCGGTGGAGTTGAACGAACCTGGTAAAGTAGAGGATCAGCAGTTTACCGTCAGATCCAGAGACTGGCGATATGTTCTAACCCGGACCGGAGTAGAAGAATTATATGATCACAGAACCGATCCCCATGAATGGAATAACCTGGCCGGTGATCCTGAATATGCCGGGATAAAGGAAGATTTTAAACAGAAGTTATTAACGATGACCGGAAGGTAGGGAAAGACCTCCATCGCCAAACCTTGGAGGTCTGGCGATGGAGGTTTTATACTGTCAACTATGAATTCAAGAAGAGACTTCATTAAAAAAACAGCAGCTGCAGCAGCAGTAGTTTCAATTAATCCATTATCACAGATTTATAATAATAACCAAGCTATGATACGACTAGGAGGACCTGTATTCGATGAATACAATGATCCGGGCGAATGGATCCAGGCAATAAAGAACCTGAACTATACGGCTGCTTACTGTCCTGTTGGTTTGGATGCTTCTACAGAAGAAATTATAGCGTATCGAACCGCCGCTGAGGATGCCGGAATAATCATTTCCGAGGTTGGTGCATGGAGCAATCCGATCAGTCCCGATGAAGAACAGCGGCAGGAAGCAATTGAGCTTTGCATCCGGGGTCTGCAGGTTGCCAATGAAATCGGTGCCAACTGCTGTGTTAATATCAGTGGATCAAGAAACAAGGAGAAATGGGCGGGTCCCCATATGGAAAACCTTTCGGATGAAACATTTGATATGGTGGTGGAAGTGACCAGGAAGATCATCGATGCTGTGAAACCCACCCAAACCTGGTTTACCCTTGAGGCCATGCCATGGTCTTTTCCGCACACACCTGATGCATACCTGAGATTATTAAAAGCCATTGACCGGGAAAGATTTGCTGTACATCTCGATCCGGTGAATATGGTGGTAAGTCCTGAAGTTTATTTCAATAATGGCGAAATGATCAGGGAGTGTTTTAAGAAGCTTGGCCCTCACATTAAAAGTTGCCACGCCAAGGATATTATTCTCAGGGACGATGTTTATACACCCAACCTGAATGAATTACGTCCTGGTTTGGGAAAACTGGATTATCATGTATTTTTGACAAAATTAAGCAAGCTTGATAATGTGCCACTGATGATGGAGCACCTGGAGACAGCAAAGGAGTATGAATTGGCTGCAAACTATATCAGGTCAGTGGCTAACGAATTGAATATTGCCATTTAATTAACTCGTAACTCGTACCTCGCAACTCGTTACTTAAATAATTGATATACAAATGAAACTTTTAACTACACTACTATTAAGCTTCCTTATATTCGGAGCAACATTTTCCCAGGATCACCCCACCCTTGAACTGGATCAGCCGGCGCCCGGTTTTGATTTGCCAGGGGTGGATGGTAAAAACTATTCCCTGGATGATTTTGATGCAGATATCCTGGTGGTAATCTTTACCTGTAACCATTGTCCGACTGCACAAACCTATGAAGACAGGATCATCGACCTGGTATCGACTTATAAAGGCAAGGGTGTTGATTTTGTGGCCATATCACCCAATGATCCAAAAGCTTTGCGACTGGATGAATTAGGTTATACCGACCTGGGGGACGAACTGGAAGACATGAGAATAAGGTCTGAATACAAGGGATTTGATTTTCCGTACCTCTATGATGGTGAAGACCAGTTGGTTTCGAAGAAGTACGGTCCGGTCGCCACCCCGCATGTATTCATTTTTGACAAAGAACGAAAATTAAAATTTGTCGGAAGGATCGATGATTCCGAGGATGGCATAACACCTGATACCAAATTTGATACTCGAAATGCCATAGATGCATTGCTGGCAGGTAAGACGCCTGATGTACAGCAAACCAAAACATTCGGCTGCTCCATAAAGTGGTCTGATAAAAGAGGAGACGTTGAGGATTATTATAAGAAGATCTATGCTGAAGCTGTTCATGTTGAGATGATAGATGAGGCTGGCATCAGGAATCTTATAGGGAATGAATCAGAAAACCTGCGTCTTATAAATGTATGGGCTACCTGGTGCGGTCCATGTGTAATTGAATTTCCGGACCTGGTTGAGATGAATTTTATTTACAGACACCGTGGATTTGAACTGGTAACAATAAGTGCGGATATTCCGGATAAGAAGGAAGAGGTCCTGAAGTTCCTTCAAAAAAATCATGTTTCGGGCTCTAACTATCAGTTCCATACCAAAGATAAATATGCCCTTATTGAAGCAGTGGATCCTGACTGGCAGGGAGCATTACCATATACGATACTCGTTAAACCGGGAGGCGAGGTTTTATATGCTGGACAGGGCACTATTGATCCGCTTGAAATCAGGCGTAAAATTGTGGATGTTCTTGGAAGGGCCAAAGACTGGTGATAGAATAGACCTCCAAGGTTTTTCAAAACCCTGGAGGTATTAAACAATAGCATTATGCAAAACTATTATTCCAATTATGACAAGTTTTATGTGGCCATAGATTGTATAATTTTTGGATTTGATGATGGAAAGCTCAAGCTTCTGATTCTGAAGAGGGATTTTGAACCTTCAAAAGGTGATTTTTCACTTATAGGTGGGTTTGTGAATATCGATGAAAGCATGGATGACGCGGCTGCAAGAATTCTTCAAAAACTCACCGGATTATCTGATATTTATATGGAGCAGTTGCAGGCATTTGGCGAGGTAGACCGGGATCCGGGTGAACGAACTGTTTCTGCTGCCTACTTTGCACTGGTACAGATTCAGGATATTGATCCCATCCATGTAAAAAACAATAGTGCCCAGTGGTGCCCACTGGAGGAACTTCCTCCTTTGATTTTTGATCATGAGTCGATGGTGGATAAGGCTATGAGGAGGCTTCGAAGAAGAGCCGGTAGCCAACCCATTGGATTTGAACTGTTACCCAGGAAATTCACCCTTCCCCAGTTACAAAAATTGTATGAATCGATTTACCAGACCGGATTTGACAACCGGAACTTCAGGAAGAAAGTGCTGGATATGAATATTTTATATAAACTGGATGAAAAGGATAAATCTAACTCAAAAAAAGGTGCCTTTTTTTTCAGGTTCGATAAAAAGAAATATGATAAGTTCGTCAGGGATGGTTTTCTTTTTAACCTTTAAAAGGATACAAGTTGGCGGCTTAAAGAATATTGATTAATTTGTAAAAGTATCATCAATTAATAAATATGATTGAAGTACTGAAATTGAAAGTTTTCAAGGCTAATCTGGATATTGTCGAACATGGATTGGTCAAATTTACCTGGGGGAATGTAAGCGGAATAGACAGGGAACAGGGATTGGTAGTGATCAAACCCAGTGGGATATCGTATGAGGCATTGAGACCGGAAGATCTTGTCGTTGTTGACATGGAAGGCAAAGTGGTCGAAGGCGACCTGAAGCCATCTTCCGATACACCCACCCACCTTGTCCTGTATAATCATTTTAAAAACATTGGCGGTATTGTGCATACACACTCCGAATGGGCCACCAGCTGGGCCCAATCCAGGAGACCCATCCCGGCATATGGTACTACACATGCAGATTATTTTTATGGTGAGGTGCCCTGTACAAGGCCATTAACTGAAGCAGAAGTTGAGGAAGATTATGAAGCAAATACAGGCAAAGTGATCGTCGAAACATTTTCCGGGAAGGATCCCGGTTCAGTTCCCGGTGTAGTTGTAAACCAGCATGGCCCGTTTGCATGGGGAGATGATCCGGACAATGCAGTGCATAATGCCGTTATTCTTGAGGAGATTGCCAAAATGGCATTCAGGAACGAGTTGCTGGGTAACAAAAAAAGCATGGATTCTTTCCTTCTTGATAAGCATTTCTTAAGGAAGCACGGGAAGGATGCATATTATGGACAGGATGAAAAAGATTGATAATTATACCCTTGACCCAGTACCTGGAAACTAGTACCTCGCAACTCGTTATAATATTTAGAGAATCAAACATTGATAAATATGAGTAATTATGTTATAGGTTTAGACTACGGAACTGATTCCGTCCGGACAGTCATTATTAATGCTTCCAATGGTGAAGAGGTGGCCAGTTCAGTTTTTAATTATCCCCGATGGAACAAAGGGAAGTATTGTAATCCGGGTAAAAACCAGTTTCGCCAGCATCCTATTGATTATTTGCAGGGACTTGAAGTAACGATTAAAGGCTGTCTCGAGCAGGTCTCAGCGGAAGTAAAGCAAAACATCAGGGCCATTTCAGTAGATACCACCGGATCGACTCCCGTAGCTGTTAACGAAGAAGGTACGCCACTATCGCTCATGGAGGGATTCGAAGACAATCCCAATGCGATGTTCGTTTTATGGAAAGATCATACGGCGGTGGAGGAGGCTGCGGAGATAAACGACCTGGCCAGGAGCTGGGGCGGCGTGGACTATACAAAATTTGAGGGAGGGGTATATTCATCAGAGTGGTTCTGGGCTAAGGTATTGCATGTGATCAGGGAGGATGAAGAAGTGGCTGAGGCTGCCTTTTCATGGGTGGAACATTGCGACTGGATGCCGGCACTGTTGACGGGCAATACAGATCCCTTAACTTTAAAAAGGAGCCGGTGTGCTGCGGGTCATAAAGCTATGTGGCACAAGGATTTCGACGGTTTGCCATCCAAAGATTTCCTGGAAAAACTGGATCCGCGCCTGGCAGATTTACGAGACCGGTTATTTTCAGAAACCTATACCTCGGATATTCCTGTCGGTACTATTTCAAAGCAGTGGGCAGATAATCTTGATCTGCCAGAGGATGTTGTCGTTGGGGTAGGTGCCTTCGATGCCCATATGGGTGCTGTGGGAGGAGAAATTGAACCCTATCAGCTCAGTAAGATTGTGGGTACTTCTACGTGTGATATGCTGGTGGCCCCGATGGATGAAATGGGAGATACCCTGGTAAAAGGAATCTGCGGGCAGGTGGATGGATCCGTTACGCCTGGTATGATGGGACTTGAAGCAGGACAGTCGGCCTTCGGGGATATCTATGCATGGT
The DNA here is from genome assembly GCA_016783865.1 of Bacteroidales bacterium. The sequence goes on along the minus strand of JADHVS010000125.1, from coordinate 7,473 downwards.
TTAGGGATGTCCTGTCGTGGCCTGTGAACCAAATACTCTCCGATACTGAATTAGTTGATAAAGAGACAATGGAGAAACTGTCTGGTGAGATAATGGATAAAATCATCCCGGAATTAACGGCAGCTGCTGAAAGGATTCCACCTGGCGAGTCTGGTGTTGTTGCCCTCGACTGGATGAACGGGCGCCGGACACCCGATGCCAACCAGGCACTGAAAGGTGCTATAACCGGACTTACACTGGGAAGCGACGCTCCGCGGATCTTTCGTGCCTTGGTGGAGGCTACAGCTTTTGGTTCTAAAAAAATCGTTGAGCGATTTGTGGCTGAAGGTGTCAGGATCGATGGTGTGATAGCGCTGGGTGGAGTGGCAAAAAAATCACCTTTTGTGATGCAGGTACTGGCAGATGTTTTAGACAGGCCCATTAAAGTAGCCAGATCGGAACAGACAGTGGCCCTTGGAGCGGCAATGTTTGCAGCGACTGTGGCCGGAATCTATAAATCAGTAGATGAAGCTCAGAAAGCAATGGGATCAGGCTTTGATGCGGTCTACCAGCCCATCCCGGAAAATGTTAAAAAATACCAGCAGCTGTACGAGAAATATAGGAGATTAGGAGAGTTTATCGAAAATGAGACTACCTCCTAGCACCTCGTAACCAGTAACTCGTATCAAGTTGAAAGCAGACAACTCCAATATACAATTTAATTGCATTAAGATGTTCGATCTAAAAGGTAGGTTAGCACTGATTACTGGTTCCAGCAGAGGTCTTGGATATACATTTGCTGAGGGAATTGGAAAAGCTGGGGCCGAAATTGTGCTCAATGGAAGAGACAAGGAAACCCTTGCTACAGCCACTCTCGAACTGGAAGAAAAGGGAATTAAAGCGACCTATTCTGTCTTTGATGTCAACGATGAAGATGCAGTGGTATCTGAGGTTCAAAGAATCGAAAAAGAGATAGGACCAATCGATATTCTGATCAACAATGCCGGGCTTAATTTGCGGCATAAATTATCAGACATGCCATTGGAAGATTGGAAGACAGTTCTCGATGTAAATTTAACCGGGGCTTTTTTATTATCCCGGGAGGTCTCGCGGGGGATGATTGCCCGGAAACGAGGAAAAATAATTAATATCTGCTCCATGATGAGTGAGCTGGGCCGGCCTACCACACCTGCCTATGCTGCCGCCAAGGGTGGATTGAAGATGTTCACTAAGGCCCTTACCGTTGAACTGGCCCAATACAATATCCAGGTAAACGGGATCGGTCCCGGTTATTTCAAGACTGTCATGACGAAACCACTATACACCGACAAGGAGTTTGATGGCTGGATTTGTGGCCGTACGCCTGCCGGGCGCTGGGGAGATCCCGAAGAACTGGTAGGCACGGCTGTTTTTCTCTCCTCTGAAGCCAGCAATTTCGTAAACGGACAGATCATCTATGTGGATGGTGGAATTTTGGCAGCTCTTTAAGACCTCCAAGGTAATTGCTCCAAACAATTACCTTGGAGCAATTACCTTGGAGCAATTACCTTGGAGCAATTACCTTGGAGCAATTACCTTGGAGCAATTACCTTGGAGCAATTACCTTGGAGGTCTTTTAGAGAGATTTTACTATCTTAAGCCCGGAAATTCTGATCCGGTAAAAATTGCCTCTTAAGAGTATTGTAATATTACTTCTTGGTATCGTCCTGTTTATTCCCGATCGCGCACTCGGGAATGAATTCGATACGACCACTGCCGTCGTTATCTCCCGCCTGAACGGTAAGATAATTTTTGATGGCATGCCGGATGAAGAGCCATGGAAAAGCATCGAACCTTTTCCTATGATTACAAATACCCCCGTCTTTGGAAAAGAACCCACTGAAAAGACGATTGTCCGTCTCACTTTTGATAATGAGTTCCTCTATGTTGGAGCTGAATTCTATTACAGCGATCCCTCAAAAATCCAGATAACCTCAAAGAAACGGGATGAGATGGGGGCTGGGAGTGACTGGCTTGGCCTCATTCTGGATACGTATGACGACAACCAAAATGCGGTTGCATTTTTTACTTCACCAGCCGGTCTCCGAACCGATATGACCATTTCTAATGATGCCAATGCATCCGGTGGTTTAAACAGTATGCCCATGAATCCCAGTTGGAATACATTCTGGGATGCAGAAGTGCAAATCAATGATCAGGGCTGGTTTGCAGAAATGCGGATACCGGTTTCAAGCCTGCGTTTCCAGGATGAAAATGGAGTGGTTACCATGGGACTGATCCTTTTCAGATGGATTCCCTATCTGAATGAACAACTGTGTTTTCCTGCAATTAACCAGGATTATGGAGATGCGGGACCCATGAAGCCTTCCCTGGCCCAAACCATTGTATTTCACGGACTAACGTCTCGAAAACCACTGTATGTGGCCCCTTATGCAATCACAGGTATTACGCAGGAAAATAATCTGAATGATGAGGAATCCAAATATGATTTTACCACGGATAAGAAACTGGAAGCAGGTCTGGATCTAAAATATGGGATTACCAGTAACCTGACCCTGGATGTAACTGTGAATACCGACTTTGCCCAGGTGGAAGCAGATGATGAAATGGTGAACCTCACCCGGTTTTCACTATTTTTCCCCGAAAAACGCCAGTTCTTTCTCGAAAGGTCAAGCCTGTTCGATTTTAATACAGGTGGTCCAAGTACTATGTTTTATAGCAGGAGAATAGGTTTGGATGAAGACGATGATGGATATTATCCTGTCAGGATATTTGGAGGGGTACGATTAGTTGGCCGGCAGGGTCCGTGGGATATTGGTTTTTTAAATATGCAGACAGCCGAGTCAGAAAACCTGCCATCGGAAAACTTCGGTGTTCTCAGATTCAAGCGCCGCATTGTGAATGAATACAGCTATGTTGGAAGCATCGTGACCTCCCGGATTGGATTGGATGGAAGCTACAATGAAGTTTATGGTGTCGATGCCCTGATCAGAATGTTTGGGGACGAATACCTGAAAATAATCTGGGGCCAATCATTTGACAGCGATGAGGATAATAATCCTTTTACATTTGATATATCCCGCTATATGCTGAATTGGGAAAGGAAACGCCAGTCAGGATTATATTACGACGTCTGGATTACCGGTTCCGGGTCCCGCTATATTCCGGGCATTGGGTTTGAGTACCGTGAAAATTACCATGGTTACGGTGGGATTGTTGGTCATACATGGATAATGGATGAACATTCACTATTAATGAACCATGGCTTTCATGTCGAGAACTTTAATTATATCAACCAGGTTAACGGGATACATGAGACCGTAAACATTTCACCTTCATATTTTATTACCACTAAATCATACTGGCAGGGGAGGATTGGAGTGGATTATATGTATGAAAATGTATTTGAGGAGTTTGAACTATCTGATGACGCTTCAGTGCCGGTGGCAAAATATAACTTTGCAACCCTGGATATTATGTTTTTTACTCCTATGTCCAAACCTGTCTATGCCATTCTCATGAGCCAGACCGGAACATATTATGATGGAAATATTGTATCCATCTTTGTAAGGCCTACATGGAGCATCAATTCCAGTTTTGAATTAAGCGGAACCTATAATTATAATAAGTTGAACTTTCCGGGAAGAGATCAAAGCTTCGAATCACACGTGGCCCGGTTAAAGGTACTTTTTATGCTCAATACGAAAATTTCGGCCAGTGCGTTCGTTCAATATAACAGCGACATTGATGCAGTGATCTCAAATTTTCGTTTCAGGTATAATCCGCGTGAAGGTAATGACCTCTACCTTGTATACAACGAAGGAACCAACACTGATCTTCACCGGGATACTCCTTATTTGCCCCGAATGAGCGACCGTACCATTGTGCTGAAATATACATATACTTTCACCTTTTAAGGAATCCATATGTTTGATGATTATACAAGGTTAACGGAGGGACAAATATGTCCCGTATCAACCATAGAAAGCATTACAGGAGAGCAGATCAGTTTAGCGAAAACAGAAATCCCGGGTACTCGGGACGGAATGACTTCCTGGCTAAGGTTATCCTGTCCGCTGGCCGTGTCCGCCAACTGGCTGATCTCAGGATATCCTTGACCTAATATTCCCGCAAACCATTTTATTTAATATTTTTACAGAAAGAAAAAACAGAATCATGCCTGACAGAAATACACACTTCAGCCTGATCTACGGATTGCAGCGGACCATATTCAGAACATTGTATCTAATTTCGTCGCTTGCCATCCTTACCCTGATCCTCTATATTCTGATCGAAATATTCAGTCTGAACGGATTCATTACTTTATTTGTTGTCATCATATACCTGGTCCTGGCAGTGATCCTGGGAAGCTATCTTCATGTTTTAAGCTTCATCCCGGTTAACATTGCGAGCAGCTTCGATCCGATTAAGGACGATGTCGCAAACGGAAAAATAAAAACTTCAGAGCAATTCTCCGACCGGATCTGCCAGTTCATTACCGGATTCTTCTCCTTTACTTTTTTTGATATTGCACACTGCCTGGTCCATATAAACGGAAACATAATTACCTCCACATTTGATCAGGGCAAAACAAAATATGATGATGATTATATCGGGAAGCGTTCCCGGGATGCCCACGAAGTAATACATGCTGGCAAACTCACCATTGAGGATGTAAACTATAACCAATACCTGGTACCTGTCTGGTTCGGAGGGGAGTGGTTGGGATTCATCACTGTCTATACCCGGCAAACCTTAAGAAAGCCATTTCGTAATGTATTGTCGGACCTGGAAAATAATTTCATTGATGACCAGCTGATTCATATCCTTAAGCATGAAGTGTAATTTCATTTCTTCCTATATTTATATCCTTGACATAATCCATTCTGCAGCCCTGCTTTCAATAATGTAAATATTGTTTATTGATATTTCTATACCGTTTCTCCTGATGGCTGCCAGTTGTATAATTATCTGGCGCTCTGCCCGTGGATTTGAAACGGCGTCAGATTATCTTGGACGTAACCTGTCAAAAGGGGTTAAAGGGGCTACCATTAATGCCATCGCCAGTTCCATGCCGGAATTTTTGTCTACCCTGTTTTTCCTGTTTTACTTGCAGGATGTCGAAGGATTTGCAGGTGGACTGGGTATCACAGCAGGGAGTGCTATTTATAATTTACTGATCATACCTGCCCTGGTGATAATAGTCGTTTTTATCAGGCATCCCCGGAAAATAATTACTGTTTCCAGGTCAGTCCTTATGCGGGACGGGATGGCCTACCTGGGAATTGTTATTATCCTTTTATTGATCTTAAGTCCCAACCTGAGGCCGATTCATGGTTTTGTCCTGCTGGCGACCTATCTTGTTTATCTGATGTTCCTGCTTTTTTCTATAAAAGATGTTAAAGAGAAGGGGACTGTAAACTCTGAAAGAATTACTTCAGGCAGGAATAAAACCTGCTTCCGATGCATTCTGACATTGGATCTTGAAGGGGCAATTTTAAATAAACGGCCAATCACAACAGTTAATGCCTGGATTTTGTTGCTTGCCAGTACCACCGTTATGTCGACTGGTACACTATTGCTGGTATATGGTACCGAACGTCTGAGCCATAATTTAAATATTCCAATCCTGTTTGTTGCAGTTGTGCTATCGGCTGCGGCCTCAAGCATTCCCGATACTGTAATTTCTATCCGGGATGCCCGGAAAGGCAATTATGACGATGCCATCTCTAATGCTCTGGGAAGTAATATATTCGATATATCATTTGCCCTCGGTTTACCACTGTTACTTTATACTCTTGCATTTGGTCCTATCCAACTGGATCAAAATATGGTGGGATTAAGCCGGGAACTCTATATTTTCTTATTGTTATCAGCGGTCCTTGGTTTTCTGATATTGATTATCGGAAAGAAGCTGAACATGACTAAGGCCATATTATTCCTGTTTATCAATTTTATATTTCTGTTATATGTACTGGGCCAGGCACTTGGAAGTGAAGTTACCGGATCGATGATGGACTGGTTGCATGATTCTATCGGATGGATTAATAAAATTTTCTGAAATGATAGCTAAGAAACTGGCAGGTGAAAAGGCCACAGAATTTATCAGGGATGGGATGGTCATTGGACTGGGGACGGGCTCAACAGCCTATTATACCATCATGAAAGTTGGTGAAATGGTGAAGGAGGGATTGCAGATCAGGGCAGTCAGTACGAGTAACGTAACGTACGACATGGCTACCAAACTGAAGATCCCGATGGTTTCTCTGGATGATGTCGACCAGATTGACCTGACCATCGATGGCGCCGATGAGATTGATCCACAGGGAAATGGAATAAAGGGGGGAGGAGGAGCTTTATTATTTGAGAAAATCGTAGCCTCTCATTCCAAAATGAATATCTGGGTAGTGGATGAGAGCAAACTGGTAGATCAGCTGGGGGCTTTCCCGTTACCCGTTGAGGTTGTCCGGTTCGGGGAAAAGCATATACAGCATGAATTCGAAGTTCTGGGACTGAATCCCAGGATGAGGATGATTGGTAACTCACCTTTTACAACGGATAGTGGGAATTATATTATTGATCTTTATATGGGCAAAATAACCGATCCCAGGGTGCTCGACCATAAATTAAAACAGATTCCCGGGGTGATAGAACATGGCCTTTTCCAGGGAATTGTAGATAAATTAGTGGTTGGAAAAGATAACGGCACCCGGATAATTGAGTTTGGGAATACATAATAAAGCACACCCCATACACACACCCAACAACTTGTAACTTGTAACCTGCAACTTGCAACAACCTGTGATCCTTGCCAATAAACTCAAAAACTTCTACTTCAATCTAAGGATCGAAGCATCCCTGCCTCCGGGTGTCGAGGTGATGAATCCTTACGAAAATCCTGATGTTCAGAAGATTTGCTCGGAATTTTTTACAAAATTCTATACGGAAGGCCACCCCAGGAAATTAATATTGGGAATTAATCCCGGAAGATTTGGCGCAGGCATAACCGGGATCACCTTTACCGATCCCGTCAGGCTGGAGGAAACATGTGGAATTCCAAATCCGTTTCACAAAAAACAGGAATTATCCTCTGTCTTTGTCTACGACATGATTGAGGCATTTGGCGGTGTGCAGGCATTCTATTCAACCTGGTTTCTTTCGGCAGTAAGTCCGCTTGGGTTCAAAAAGAACGGAAAGAACCTGAATTATTATGATGACAAAGTGTTGCAAGAGACATTGGTCCCCTTCATACTCGATACCTTAAACCAGCATATTTCAATGGGATTTTCCAGGGATGAGGTTATTTGCCTGGGCGAAGGGAAAAACTATAAATTCCTGGTTGAACTCAATAAGGTACACAAACTGTTCAATGAAATCATCCCCCTCCCACATCCTCGCTGGGTCATGCAATACCGCTACCCCACTAGAAGTGATTTTATTAAGAAGTATTTGAGCATTCTAAAGTAATTTTTCTACTGTCTACTGACTACTAGT
>JADHVS010000124.1 GCA_016783865.1 Bacteroidales bacterium | reverse complement strand
ATCATCCCAAATATAAAGACCAGCCTGAAGCTGAGCAGGTGCATCCGGTGGTATATAGAGTCGGGTAGTTAAGTGCTGTCCCGGAGAAATTTTAGAGCTGAAACTAGCCCCATAATAATTAGCGCTCAATTCATTGGGGCGATAGGCTGTTCTAACAAAAAGTCGGACTTCGCCTTTTTTATTAAGCTTCCTAACTACGACCTTCAAACCATTTCCTTTTGGATACGGTGTTTGCTGCAAGGACATAATTCGCCCCCGGTCCCCATGCTGGTGTTGGAATCCATGCGTTGAACCAGGATAATTAAAGTGATAACGCTGCTTTGGTGGCTCAGGTTTTTCTCCAGCAATTTGTCGTCCGATGTTCACAAAGATGTCAGCACAAGCCGGAATATCAAGCAGATTACGGCTCCCAATAATACTGGCGGCAACGAAATGGTCATCCATTGGATCGCGCCAGGATGCAGGAATACCTTTCAGGCCAACGGCTGTTCCCATAATTGCTCCTACATTGCCAACGTTACAGTCAGTATCCCAGCCACCCATATTCGTAATTTGAATTGCGCGAGAAAAGTCTCCTTCTCCGTAAAGTAGACCCATAACAATGATGGCTGTATTCGGGATGATATGAGCTTCGCCAGGATAGCGGTTATAGCCCCAGTTTTCAAATATATAACGATAAGCAGAATGCCAATCAGTTGGATTATCATGATAAAAATCCAACACATCCTTGACAACACCAGCGTATTCACATTCGCTGGGAATGAGTGATAATCCAGTTTCAATCAGTTTACGCGGATCAGATTCTCTAAAAGCTTGACTTACAAGTCCCGCTATAAATTTGCCCCCAAGAATACCATTACCATCATGGGAAACACTGGAGGCTTTAGCTGCGAAATTAGCCGCTAATTGCGGATTGTTGGGAGCAATCAAGCCCCAGATATCACTAAAGATTTGGCCACCTATTTGTTCGGCCATATCCAAGCCGTTAAGGTCTTTTGAGCCGGAGAAGGGTGCAGGAATGTTGCTAGCCAGATTAACATAAACAGTATGTTCAGTGGAGATACCATATCCACCCCACCAGAGTGTACCGTGCTGATCACCAAGATAGTTTAACCACGTTTCCCCCATCTGAGCAGCAGTTACGTTCAGCCCATAGTCTTGTAAGGCACGTATTAGGATCATTGGGAATGAGGTATCGTCATCAGGTTTAAAGATTTTACCAGGAGGAAGGGGTAAGAAGGACGTCAGCTTTCCTAAGTTGTCTTTTATCTCCTGATACGTCCAGCCTTCTACAGGTGCACCAAAGCGAACCCCGATGCATTTACCCAGCCAACCAGCGTAGACACGGTTATTATAATCGGGCGGAATCTTAGAGTTTATCATATTTTGTTCTTCATGTTTATCACCGATTCTGTATATCTGCCATTAATCAGTTATTATCGTAGTTCTACTCATGCAAACCTACTAGTTTGTTGAGTTGTATAGTGGTAGTATTAAATAGGTCCCTAAACTCGAACCCATCAAGAAATACCTTACAGTGATTCATTCGCCTCCCATTTTTATATTTTCTGTATTTGATTTAAAAATAAATTCCAGATTATTTTACTAATAGTATCTTTCTAGAATCGATTATTTCTCCGTCCACTTGCAGTCGATATATGTACGCTCCAGCTGGAACGGTTAAACCTGCATCATTTCGGCCATCCCAATTAACAGTATAGTTGCCACTATATTGTTCCTTGTTTATTAAACTCCTTACGCTCTTCCCAAGAATGTCAAAGATTTCCAGTTTTACATGTTTTCCATTATCAGTATCTGAAATTGTCCACTCAATTATTGTGCCTGGATTAGCTGGATTTGGATAATTGTTCTTTAGGCTGGAATCTTGAAATGACACTAATTCATTCTCGCCCACAGCAACTACATCAATTTGCTGAAGCAATAACCAGGTCCATAAACTATCTGTGTTATAAGCTGGATCCCAGGAATTATGCCCAACCCCTGCAAATAAAGTCAATTGCACATTTGCATCAACTCCACTTAAACGATTATACATAAATTGAGCTCCCTGCCAGGGAACACCGTTATCTAATGCACCATGAAAAATCCAAATATTCGAATTTATTAATCGTTCGACACCCGGAACATCCCGTGCTGCAATTGGCACAAGCGCAGCAAAAAGATTCGGGTAACTTACCCCAAATTCCCAGGTACCAAATCCACCTCGGCTCAACCCAGTTAAATATATCCGTGATTGATCAACAGAATATTGGCTGATAACTTCCTGCATTAAAGCATACAACCTGTCGGGATCCCAATGAACATCGGCATATAGCTGCGGACAAAGAAGTATGAAGTCAGAATCCATGCCATGCTCAAAAAGCCACGGCGGACCCGTAACCCGGATATCGTCAATGTTAGTTATGGCACTACCAGCCCCGTGAAGAAAAATAACCAGTGGCCAATCATGTTCTGTTTGTCCATAATCCACAGGAAAATAAAGTAAATAATCATCATCTATTGGCTTGGTAATATCTGCAGTGAAATTAAGAATTTGAGGTTGTGCGGTATTTGTTCCATATGTTGGTTCACTGCCAGTGAGCCATTGCAAAAATCCATCCTCTAAGTATGCCTGGTCCCAAACATTGTGTCCAAGGCTATCATAAACGGTTAATTGCAAATTATCGTTGCTGCAATAATAATCCAGTTCATAATACATATTTTCTGCATCTTCAACCGGAACGCGATCATCCAGCTCACCATGAAAGATCCAAATAGACGGATCTCCAACTCGACAGATTTCTGTGCAAGCTGGAGCCCCCATAGGAGCAATTTTAGAAAATGTCGATGGGTAGCTTACAGCGGTTTCCCATGCGCCCCATCCTCCTATATCACCAATTCCTGTCATATGCAAAAAACTATTGTCGATATGATACGAATTAATCACTTCATTAGTTAGCGCCATCAGCGCGTCCGGATCCCAGTGAGTGCCTTCTGGCAATTGAGGAGCAACAATAAAATAATCAAAATTCATTCCCGTTTCGACAGCATGAGGGAGTCCAAAATCTCTAATGAGGTTAATATCATCTACAGCCTCCTGCCCCGTAAGAAATAATATTAATGGCCAGGCTTCACTCGGAACATAGTCAGGAGGGATGTACAGTAAATAATTGAGATTTACCGTCTTGGTGAAATCGGTAGCGAAATTATGGTATTCCGGTAATACCTGCGCGGTGGAAGATGTTGATAGCAAAGTTACGACTCCAAAAGTTGCAAGACTGTATAAACTGTTTTTAACGATTGAAATAAATCGATTCATTTTGGTACCTCTTGTCGATAGGTAATTTGTAATGAGAACTTATGTTTTAACCAATTCCTCTGTTTCGATATCATAAAAATGTACCTTTGCCAAATCGAAAACCAATTTAATCTCTTGACCTATTTGAAGTCGGGTTTGAGGAGCAACTCTAGCCACCAGAGTGTTAATACCAGTTGTAACATATAGAAAAATTTCATTTCCAATAGGTTCTACAAGTTCTACTGTTAAAGAAACCTCCACTTTATCTGTAATGTCTTGATGAAAATTGGCAGTATCAATATTTTCAGGTCGAATTCCAAATGTAATCTCACGATTTACATATTTTTCTAATTTTGCGCTGTGTTCATCCGGTATTTTGATCTTTAGGATACCCTCATCAAAATACATACCATTATCTTTTACTATTTTTCCTTTAATGAAATTCATGGTGGGACTTCCAATGAATCCAGCCACAAATTTATTCTGTGGAGAGTTGTACATTTTTAATGGTGTGTCAATCTGTTGCGTCAACCCATCCTTCATAACCACAATTCGATCGCCCATAGTCATAGCCTCAATCTGGTCATGAGTTACATAAATCATTGTAGCTTGTAACCTTTCACGGAGTTTGGATATCTCGCTGCGCATTTGAATGCGTAGTTTCGAATCTAAATTTGACAAAGGCTCATCGAATAGAAATACCTGGGGATCCCTGACAATCGCACGACCAAGTGCGACTCTTTGCTGTTGTCCACCGGATAATTCTTTGGGTTTCCTGAGCAATAATTCTTTGATGTTCAGGATGTCCGCAGCTTTATCCACTTTCTGCTGGATATCTTTTTTACTGTATTTCCTTAATTCCAGCCCGAATGCCATATTATGGAATACTGTCATATGTGGATACAGGGCATAATTTTGGAAAACCATGGCAATATCACGGTTTTTTGGCTGCACATCATTAACCAATTTGCCACTGATATACAATTCACCTTTTGATATATCAGTAAGTCCGGCGATCATTCGTAACAGTGTGGTTTTTCCACAACCAGATGGTCCTAATAACACGACAAATTCCTTGTCGTTAATTTCCATGTTGAAACCATCAACAGCCACAACATTGTCATCAAATATTTTAAAAATATCTTTTAAGATTACTTGTGCCATTTAGATTATCTCAATTAAATCTAGATTAAATATTTCTAATTTCATTTAGTTCTTTGGTATCTGGATAACACCAGATTACTTTCAATTTCAATTCTTTTTGATGCTTCTTCAACTGAAAGTCTACCGGCAAATAATTCCTGTAAAATGGGGTTGGCTACACGCCCTTTCCACTCTGAATAGCCCGGCGCTCCTAGCCAGGAACCGACCGTTAAAAAGTCCACAGAATTCACCACAAGCTTCCAACCGTTATCTAATTCATTAAATTGTGGTAAAGCCAAACATGATTTTCGAGATGGTAACATCCAATCTGTGAGAGCTAATTTTGCCATATTTTCCGAATTTAGTGCAAAATTGATAAAATCAAATCCATCTTGCTGTTTTTTTGCTTTTTTAGGAATACTATAGGTTTGAGTACTAATCCCAGTATTTTGGGTCTTACTAATTAAAGGAGGCATGACGCCCCAATGAAAACCTTCCGGCGCATTTTCAACAAGTTGCTGTCTAAATGCAGCACCGATTCCGATGACCATTGCAGATCTTCCACGCATAAAACTGAGGATTATCTCCGATCCTGATTTGCCAATGCTTTCCGGAGACATACATTTTAAGTCATGATACATTTCAACAATCGATCTTAAAAGTTCCTTTTCTTCGTCGCCTACTCGCACAACGAATTTATCATTTTCCTTTGTGAAAAAAGACCCGCCAAAACTAATGGAATGATTCATAACCAGATTTGCGGAATTTCTCAAACCCATACCAATTCCCCACTGGTCAATCTTCCCATCTCCGTCTGTATCCTGGGTCAATTGTACTCCGACTTCTTTTACCCGTTCCCAGGACCAGGGATTTTCATGAGCAGGTGGGTCAATTTTATTCCTTTCAAAGATATCCTTGTTATACAGGCCAATGTATGAATCCATCAAAAAAGGAATACCGTTAATCTCACCGTTTGGTCTCGAGACTGAAGCCCAGGCCACATCCATAATATCGCTTTTCATTTCGTCAGATATAAAAGGAGCAAGATCAATCAGATAACCTCGGCTGGCGAAATCAACGATGATGCTTGACTCATAATGAAATACATCGGGAACACCTTCTGTTTCAAAAGAAGTAATCAGGTAATCATAGATTGAATTCCAACTGGCTTGGATATATTCAACTTCCCGGTCCGGGTTTAATCGATTCCATTCTTCCACAATTTCCCTATTTGCTGCGATTGATTGCTCCTGCCAGGCAAGACTGACAAAACGGATCTTGTTTGATACAATATTTGAAGTCGAGAGAATCGATACAATATTTACTGCAACATATCCCAACACGATTAATACAACAACAGTCATCCAGAATTTTATATTTGCCATTGCGCGAATTCCTAAACTTTTACAGACCCTGATAATTGTCCTGATTTAAACCATTTCCTTACTGAGCCAAACAAAAAGAGTGAAGGTATAGTTGCCAGACAACTGGCAGCGGCTAATAATCCAATTCTAGCTTGTCCTTCCATTCCTGTGAATCTTGCCAGCTGTACTGGGAGTGTTACATTTTCAGGGTTTTTCATCAACACTAGAGCGAACAGGAATTCGTTCCACGAAATAATAAATGCAAATATTGCAGTGGCACCAATTGCTGGTAAGATTACCGGAAATAGTATCCTGTAAACAAATTGAATCTTAGTGGCGCCATCAATAAATGCTGCTTCTTCTAATTCAACAGGAATACTCTTGATATATCCGTACAACATCCATAATACAAAGGGTAATTCCCATACAACATAAACCATTGTCAATCCTAAAATTGAGTCTGTTAAATGCAAATATTTTAAAACCATGTATAAAGGAATAATAATTAAAATTGCAGGGAAAATCTGCGATGCCAGGATCCAACCCAAAACCACATTCTTAATTTTTGTTTTATAGCGTACAAGTGAATAAGCAGCAGGCAAAGCAATGATGATGGTGACAATCATAGAAAATATACTAACCTGAAGACTGTTCTTGACACTTTGAATTAAATTGCTTTCCCGGAAAATCGAGCGATAATGTTCAAAATATAATTCCTTTGGTATAATTTGTAGAGCGCCCGAGAAAATTTCTGATGTACTTTTTAATGATATTGATACCAGCCAAATAAAGGGGAATACCAAATAAATTAAAAACATGAAAATAAGGAGATGCTTAATCGTATTTGCCGAGAATCGTTTTGCTTTCATCTTATAATCTATCATGCAATCCGCTCCTTAAACTGAATACGCAGATAGAAAAATAATACTAGCGACAATATAATAACCATCATGTTGCCTATTGCTGCTGCATACCCGACATATCCGTAACGGAAAGCTTCTTCATATGCAGCCAACATTGGTAGCCTGGTTAGTCCCCCAGGACCCCCTTGAGTAAGCACCCAAACCAATCCAAATGAATTAAAATTCCATAAAAAATTAAGAGATATGATTGCAGCCAATGTTGGTTTCAATAGTGGAAGCGTTACCTTAGAAAATTCCTTCCACAAACCGACTCCATCCAATTTTGCCGCATCATAAACATCTTGTGAAATGTTTTTCAAACCAGCAAGTAAAAATATGGTTGTCTGGGGCACCCCCCCCCATATTCCAGCCACAATTACAGCAGGAATTACATATTCAAAACTAGACAACCAATTTATTGGATTTGTAATGATGTTCAACTGTATAAAAACAGCATTCACAATACCTGAATCGGTATCATATATTTGTTTCCAGACAATACCACGGATAATCGGCGGCATGGCCCAGGGAATCAGGATTAATACGCTGTAAATGGATGAAAAACGTAGTTTGGAGTGCAATAATAATGCTAGTCCCAATCCCAATACCAGCTGCCCAAAGGAAACAGCAATAGTCCAAATAATCCCAACCTGAAATGATTTCCAAAAAAAGTGATCTTTGAATAAAAGCAGGTAATTCTGAAAACCATTAAATTTAATACTACTCCCAAGATTGTAATCTGTAAACCCAAGATATATACCACGCGCTAATGGTAATATTGAGAAAAGAATGATTGGTACCAGGATAGGTAAAAGGAATTTAAGTTGAGAATACTCCTTTGAACTTTTTAGAGGGGGATCATTCATTGAGCTGAAAATGTACTAAAGATTATATAATAGCATTTTAAATCAACTTTAAACATAATCACTATTATATTTGTATTTTTTCAGGCAACGTGCTTATAAAATCATGAATCTCATTTGAATATGGTATAGATTGCTGAGCTCCCACTTTTTTCACGGAAAGTGTCGCAGCCTTGGAAGCAAAAATTGCTGATTGACTTAGATTGGAAAAGTCATTGTTTATAGTAGCTGTAAAAACACCATTAAAAACATCTCCAGCTCCGGTAGAGTCAACTACATCTACAGCATTTGCTGAAATTAGTTGATATTCCCTATTATGGGATGCAAAAACACCATCTGATCCTAACGTCATTAATACGGATTCAATTCCACGCTCAAGAAATATAGAAGCCGCATTTCTCATGGATTCTTCAGTATTTATTTGTATTCCGGTCAATAATTCAGTTTCGATTCTATTAGGTGTTATAATGTTGACATAATTATAAATCTCAGTAGGGATATTTTGTGCAGGAGCAGGGTTTAATATCACCTTTAAATTGTGTTTATTAGCCAGTGAAGCAGCAGTTAATACTGTCTCCATTGGTAATTCAAGCTGCAATAGTAAGATATCTGATGCAGCGATTTCTTTTTCATAATTAATAATATCTTGCGACAATAAATTAGAGTTTGCCCCGGGTACCACCACGATGGAGTTATCGCCTTTCGAATCAACAACGATGGTTGCAGTCCCTGTTGCTTGATTGATATCTCTTTTCATCAGTTGAATATTGATGCCCTGTTTATCCAAAGCGGTAATGGCATCATCACCATTATGGTCCATACCCACGCAAGCAATAAAGCATACATCAGCTCCTGCGCGTGCCGCTGCAACGGCCTGATTTGCACCTTTCCCGCCATGACCGGAATTGATCAATTCTCCGATGACAGTTTCACCACGTGAAGGTAATCTATTGGTTCTGATAGTTATATCTTTATTATAACTACCAACAACTACTACCTTGTTCTTTTTATACATCATTTGTATTAATTAAAAATTTAGTCCAATTGAAATCATGTGTACTAATTTGAGTGATTGGAAGTCCAATAAAGCATAGTTTATGGTCATATTTTGTTTACCCCATAGATAATTAAATCCCAGACCAACTGTTAATCCTTCCGAATCATAATTAAAACGATAGCCCGCACGAATAAAAAACATTTCCTGAATCACATATTCAGCACCAATATTAATTTTTTCTGCACCATCGCTTTGAACTTTGCCTTCAATAACTGCCGTTAAATAATTCTCATTATTCTCATTTTCAAAAAAGTCATAAGCTACACCAATTCGAAATTCAAGTGGCATGCGAATATCTACTGCTTCAGACTGTAGTTCTTCACTATAGCCAACAAGATGCTGATCAGGTCCAAAATTGCGTGCGATTATGGATATCCTTAAACTATTTAAGCCAGTGTAGTAAAGCGTAGAAAAATCAATGGACCAGTTGCTCATCCCTGTTCCAGCGATTTTTTCACTAATGTACCTAACATTACCACCTAACGAAAGATAATCTGTAATTTTTTTTGCGAACGAAAGTCCAATAGCAACATCGCTAGCTGTAAAATAATTTCCTGTGATTACGGGAGTCGTGGTACTTCCTTGGGATTCTTCATGAATCGTTTCGGGGATATCACCGTAATCCAGGTTAACGTAACTCAGGGCAAATGAGCCTAATCGTCCAAATCTTTTTGCCATTGAAAATGAGTTGTATTTTATATCCGCAATCCAATTCACTGAATTGAATTGGATATCAACTCTATCGATAGATGCAAGAATTGCCGGACTCCCAAAGACTGCATTCGCATTGGCATAACGATTTACTAAATAAACACCCCCCATGGATGCCTGGCGTGGATCACCATTGATTTTCAAAAACTGCCACCCAGACTGCCCGGCTCTTTCTATAGCTGTTGGTTCTATACCACTTTGACTGTATAACGGCACAAGAGACAGTAAAAGAATTAAAGTAATACTTTTTTGATACATATTTTCCTTTAGTGCCCTAATCATATCTGAAGCATCATTTTATTATAGCCATTTTACCAATATATGATTCACCTTCGTGACCAGGAACCATTGATTCTACTAAATAGATATAAATTCCTGGAGCGACTCCTAATGCCCATTTTGTCAACTGATAGTCCAGATTAGCAATGCTACCCCAGGCCGCAGAACCGGTACCATCATTATGTTCAATTTTCTGGACAAGATCTCCCGCCGTAGTATATATCTCTATTTTTGCCTTGCCAGGCAGTCCTAGAAATTGGATTCTGTATCTTTCCCCTGTACCATATAATCCGCTGTGTTGCCGAAACGGATTAGGGACCACATATACATTTCGGGGAAATTCTTCATTTTGGGGTACGGTCGGATAAACAGGAAATCGATTATTATTTACTTTTCCGCTTTCATTCCCATCATTATCATAGGTAGTGACCATATAGTAATAGCCGATTGAAGATGATACATCTCTATCTTCGTAATACACTATCCCATCTGTGATTTCTGCAAAACTTTTTGGAATATCAACTAATAAATCCCAAGGGCCAATTGTGAAATAGGCAGATCGATATATTCGGTATCCTTCAAAATCGTTTACATTTAATATCGGGTCCAAATAAGTGTCCGGTATTTCCGGCCACTCAATTATCATATACCCAGGTTCTGATGTAATTGTTAAACTGTTCTCTCCATTTGTTGGGGTTGGTGGCGGGTGTATTTCAGGCAGCAGATCCTGGGAATACAATTGTTTAGCAGCAGCTACATTTTTCATCAAAGAATCATATGATACCGTACTCAATATATTAAGGTTCTCAATCCCACCTTCCACAATCCTAGCACGATCCATTTCGCCCATTACCTCGGCGAATACGATTTTTATCCTTTCATAGGGCGCCAAAGAAAATGGTCCTACGCTTAACAAAAATATGGGGCTTCTTTCATATTTATTGCCCCCTTCTCCCCCTGCATCTCGAGCTTCATCCCATGACATTCTGGGTTGCTGATGACTCATGACCTCTTTGAAACGAGCGGGTTCATCAACGGAATGAATAAATATCCTGTCTTCGTCCGGTGCATTAGTCTCTCCGCTCTTGGAGCCGTATTCCAATATATTCTGGTAAACGTTACTACCTACGGAATCTAAAACAATAGCGGTAAAATATGCTGGAGCGTCAAATTCATGTTCTTTTGAATTCGGTTCTTTTATATCTCTGGAATCACCAATGTCACCTTTTTCCGGACCGACTCCAAAATTATATTGAATGGGTGATTCATCCTCCCAGTTAAAACTCCAGTCATCATAGAAATAAAATAAATTATGATTTCCATCCCATCCGTATTTTTCATCCTTTCTTGACATACTGCGTACTGTAAATAGTAGACTATATCGCATTCCAAAATAAAGATCCGTAAGGTTTGAAAATTTCTTATTGGTTATCTCAACTTCATGGATGATGAAATCATCGTATTTCGGATAACTCCATACGCGGCTAGTCCGCCTGATTTCAACCTCAACTCCGTATACATAATGGGAGCCTGCTACCACTTGCTCCCCCTTTATTTCGGGGTTTTCTAAATTATAATTAGTGGTCATTAACATTTCTTCTACTGGAAAGACGTCTTCTCCTGATGGAAAATAACGGGTGTCTAACGAATAAGCATACTCCACACCATTCCGTACACCATAAATAGCGTACCCTCCAGCTCCAATATAATTTAACGCATCCTGGATATCAGGTCCCTTGGAATACCCAGGGTAATCGAGTCCGTGAAATGCTGTTACAATTTCAGTTGGATCACCATACTGCAATGAATTATGGAGTGTAGCCCATAGTTTACCCCTATTGAGAGTTTGCTTTGACCAGCCTGTTCCCTGCAATATGGATTGAGCTAATACTAAAACAACTACACAAGTAACAGCTCTTATTGAAATCCAAGGTCTCTGAACCGCAACATTAAAATGGATTTGGTGGATTTTTAGTAACAATAATTTTTTTAATAATTTCATTAAAAGTCCAACCTTAACTGGAATTCTATCTGTCTTGGGGGTACTTCATAAGTGTACCATTCCCATTCATCAGGTTCTCGAGAAAAGGAATTCTTTGGCAGTCTGTCTTCAAGAGATAAATCATTATTCTCATGATAATATTTCAGTTGATCCCCATAAAGAAGCCTTAAAAATTTTGAATCAAACAGGTTTCTGATATCCATACTGATCTCGGTACGGAATTTGCCCAAAGTAAGCCCTTTAGCAACCTTCAGGTTAACCTGGTAGATGCTAAACCATTTCCTATTATTTGGCCGCGTCGACAGATCACCGGGCGGATGATAAGTATAAGGTGTCCCGCTCCGCCACCAAAAATAAGCATAGAGATGAAAATCACTAAGTGGTTTAATCCCAAACAAAACGGGGCCAGTTCCCTGACCTAAATCAAAACTCAGCCAACCTTTTATTTTTTCATAACCACTCCAGATCTGCTTACTCGAAGATAATCCGATCGGTAGGTCAATATATTCAGAACCAGGTTCAGTCAGTTTGTTATATCCCACCTCCCCACCGAATGACCAGTAAATATCATAGGTTAACCCAGCATTTATCGGTTTATCAAGCCTTGTTTCCAATGTAGCCTCAGCCCCTCGAGTATCTGAATATCCACCATTACTCACCATATAGGCTTTAGTTGCGGTGTATTCTTTACCAAATAGACCTGTAATAACTGATGCTTCCTGGTCGGCATCTTTGTAGTATCCAGTAAAATCGACCTTCACTTTATTTTTGTAGACAAGGTCCAGTCCTAATTCGTATTGTACGCTCCGCTCATAACCCAGTTTTGGGTTTCCATAAAAACCCTGCCATTCCTCCATGTATGTTATCTGGTCTGCAAATGGGTCCAGTACTGTGGTCATATCCGTTGTATAATTGACAAATGGGAATCCCAGCATTTTCGACCAGGAAGGCCGCTGGTAAAAATGACCATAGGAAAAACGCAGTAGTGCATTAGCACTAATGGGATGAGATAGACCCAATCTTGGAGAAATTTTTATCTGTAACTCTGTCGGTTCGGTTTCAGGTTCGCCCGGGAAACCCATAGGTTTCCAGGGATAATGGCCTGGTGTTGTTGTTTGTGTAGCTAACGGATCAAACATATTGGCAGACGCATTTCGATTTTGATTGAAATAATCGATTCTAAATCCACCGTTCAAAATGATACCAGGGTATTCAGATAGATTTTGTAAATAAAAATGACCTTCGAATGGTGTATTTTGAAATACATTATTCAAGTTCCATCTGCCGCCTCCTTCA
>JADHVS010000011.1 GCA_016783865.1 Bacteroidales bacterium | reverse complement strand
CCCTTTTCATAAATTGTTTGATCAATACAAGCTTTTACAGTCAATCCGGAAGAAGTTTTTGTTGTGCTTATATATTTTAAAATTGTTTCGTAACTGACAAGAGGTTTTCCTGCCCAGTTCTTACTTATTTCACTAAACATCCGATGTTCAATTGGATTATATTTTGATGTTCCGGGTGGATAATGACAAACCGTCACACTCATTCCATATTGGTTAGATAGTTTTTCTTGAATTGATAATTTCCAAAGTCTATTTTTTGAACCATTACTCCCACCTCCATCTGCCAGTATTAAAAGAGATTTAATAGGTGTTTCTCGACTTTTCAATTCAAAGTTTAGCCACCTGCAAATAGTATTAACAGCAAATTCACTGGTATTATAAGATATACCACCAACAACTAAACCTGTGTTTTGTACCACATCGTAAATACCATAAGGTATAAATACTCCTTCGGATAATGATTTAAAGTCATACGCGTTTACCGGAATTGACGTTCGACACCAAGTGGAACCATTATTTTTAAAGTTTCCGACCAATTCTCTTTTTTTGGCATCTGTACTTATTATTGCATCATATTGTTGCTGGAATAAGCTTCGCATTTGGCTAATATAATTAAATTGACAGTCTCTTTTTTGTCGAGATTCAGGAGTAACTTTTTTAGGGTTTGATTCTATTTTCTTATAATTGATTTTCAATGAATAATCCATCTCTGCTAATAATTTACTGACTGTATTTGGACTCACATTAATACCTGTTTTTCTTAGTGCATCAGCTATTTTGCGAATAGTTTTTCGGGTCCATTTTAAACCGGTAATTGGATCACCCGCTGTATCTTCTTCAAGTAGTTTTTCGATTTGATGTATTAGGCCTGGCGTTTTTTTTTATTCCCGGTCGTCCTGAACCTGGTTTTCTCACTCCTTGTTTTTCAAAATCTCCCGATACTAATTCCTGCCTGCCTTTACTGACGGTTTCCTGATTTATGTTAAATAATTGGGCAATTAGCTTGTCTCCGCCATAGCCAATTTTAATAGCCTCAAGTCCTGCATACAACCTTCTTTGCTTCTCATTTAAAGTGCTGTAAAACAATATAATGGCTGCCTTCAACTCATCGGTAATTACTTGTGTGGATAACTTTCCTACTGTGAATACCTTATTGGTATACTGCGATTCACGAATGATGGATTGCTGCTTCATTATTTGTTTATTACTTGAAAAACACACCTCTTCTCCACCAAATGGTGCCCTAAACAATTTACCTTCTTTAAATAAGTTCAATACCGGTAATCGTACTGACACCTGAAGAATCTGATCCAACTCTTTAACACTATAACCAGCCTGTGAAATGTTTATTAATTGGCAACAAGTGTTTTTTAATGTGCCATATTTTGAAAAATAAACGGATTGATAACTCCACAAACCCTGATTAGAAAATTTTGGTATAGTTCCCAGTGTATAATATTTCCCTCTATGTGAATAGCTTGAAAGGTAAGAGAGTTCATTTAACTTCCTCATAATGGTCATTGTCACATTATTTTGAATATATGTTTTTATTTCATCAAGAGTGACAATCTTATTTCGTATTATTAAATCCTTAATCAACTGTTTCTTAATATCTTCCATAATAAAAAATGTTATAATTAAACATAAAGTACAAAGTTATGTATAATTATAACATTTACAAAACATTGTTGATATATTTATTATACAATTGAATATCAATACAGTGCAAGCAAAACAGGACTAGGATATAAACACTTAAATTGTTAATGTTAAATACTAAATTCGGAAATTAATTTTGAGCAAGCCCTTAATTCCATATCTTTCCCTTCAGCGTTAAGTGCAGGGAGGTAGTAGGTTACATCCTTATCCATGAAGGATGTATCCTGGGCAATGGAATCATAAGGTGCTACAACATCATTCGTGTCGGGGAATACCTCCCAGTAATCCATCAGGCGCAAACTCTGAAGGCCCGGTTCCGGTGAATGGTTCTCCGTCCATGATAAGAAGTCACTGTTTAGAAAATAATTATCCCAGTAAGCTACATTTACCAACCATTCCGTGGGCAATCCGGTCATTTCAAAATCCCCGTTGATAAATCCGAATGGCTCCTCCCCTGAATACCAACCGTCGTACCATTCTCCATAGTAGAGGTCATCAACCCAGGCTTCCGGAACATCAGCATACCACATGGCAGTATTTCCCCATCCTGGTATTGTTCCCGGCATATCCCACACAAATTCAAAATAAGTCCAGTCCTCCGTCCAGTCATCGGGTCCGCCTAAGTCAAACCTCATCGCGTTCTGACCATCTATGTGATGCCATGCGGTATCTGCTCCTACGTATTCAGCCAGTGATGGATGCAGATCCTCCTCCGTCATCCCTACGTCACGGTAGATGAAATTCCAGTAAGACATAAGACTGCCCTTATACCAGAAACTGGCCTTCATTCTTTTCTGCTCATGGCCCCTGACGGGATATGAAACCCATATGTAATGCCATTGAGCAAAGAAATAAAGACTCCAGTCCCCGGAATGGGACTCTGAGTTAGTCAGATATTGTGATGGAAAGGCTGCGATGCCGTTCGATCCGTTATTCGCATCCCACCCACCATACCAGAATATAGAGTTGAGATCATGCTCCATGTTTGGATTCTGGGTGTAATTTACAGGTATATCCTGTGCCTGGACAGGAACCTGCCATCCTACGGCTAGTAGGAGGATCATCGTTGACAATAGTACTTGTTTCGTTTTCATAAGCATTTAAATTAAAGTTTAGAAACTAGAATGTATAATAAATTAACTCATTATTTCAGCTTTAAAGGCAGGTACCAGTTATTTACATCCATTAGGCGGTTTCTTACTTCCTCACGCTTCTGTTCATCGGTGAACTTGGCCGCCACTTTATCCGCCAGGTACCCCGGGTCATCCCTGTGCCTGGCGATCCGCATGAGATCAAACCATCTGTGTCCCTCATAGGCAAGCTCAAGGGCACGCTCCTCAACAATCAGGTCTTCCACCGGGTCAACAAATCGCAGATCTTCTACACTAACACTTGTTACATTTGCCCTGGTTCGGGTACCTGTTCCCCAGGCAGATTTATATAGGGTGCCTTCATTCAGATGTGCAAGCGCATCCTTTGTCTGTTTGAGCCTTGCGTATGCTTCACAGGTCTTCAAATGAAAATCTGCAGTCCTGTATACAAGAATGCCGGCATCATTATCAAACGGTTCCCGGAACAATGAATATTTATACACCACTGGACGGCCATTAATACTGTCATAGGTCACACCTTTCCCCCTGTTCAGGTCTCCCGGTGCGCCCCTTTCATGATCCACCTGGACTTCATATCTGATTACCTGCTGAGCCTGGTATGCATTTAATATATATTCTGTGGGCCTGACCAGGTATTCCCCTCCTTCACCATATATAAACATGCGTTGCAGGGAATGCTGCTGATTGTAGAGCTTTGAGAATGGGACCACCAGAATGGCCAGGGTCTCAAAAGGCCCGGAACTGTAATTGAATTGAAAAATATCCTTCCAGTTCACATCCTGGAAATTGAAGGTGCTCAAATAAGGCAAGCGTGTGGTTCCGGCAAATCCTTCATTGGCCATGATATCAGCAACCCTGTCATAGGTTACCCTTGCCTGGGAATAATTATTCCTCCAGAGGTAGATATCTCCCTGGATGGCCCAGTTTGTGAATTTGTTGAAGCGTATGGCAAAAAATGGACTCTCTTCCAGCATGTTCAGCTCAAATGTATCTACCTCAATGATCTGTGCCAGTAATGTATCAAGAATATAATCTTCTGTTTGCAATGAATCGAGTTTTGATTTCAGTGCCTGGCTCTGGTTATAATTACTCAAAGGCTCCTCGAAATAAGGAACCTGACCATAAATCTGGACCATTTTAAAATAGACCCATGCACGTATAAGCTTTAATTCAGCCATATAGGTGGCCAGTTCCAGTTCAGAGATATTTTCATCGTATTCCCTGGCGCGGTGAATTTTATGCAATACCTCATTGCAATTCACGATCACCTTAAAAAATGCTGAAGGATCTGCATATATATTTGTTACATCTGCCCTGTGCTCATTCAATTGCCTAAGATCATTATCTGCATTCTTGGTTACCGTAAGAAGATCACCCTGTAGTTCACCCAGAATTATAATCTGCTGGGCAACATCCTGCAACAAAGCATATACACCAATGACAGATGATCGTGCTGAAAATTCATCAACGAAGGCCTTATCTTCCGGCAATAGGCTGTCATTTGGCAATTCAAGCATTTTTTCACAGGATGAAATGAGCAGCACGATAACTAAAAGACTGCCTGACAGGAACAATATGTTTTTGAACTTCATAATTTACCTGATTAGATAACTATAAGCCAACCTTTAACCCGATAACCATTGAGCGGGGTTGCGGGATTTTCCCGTAATCGATCCCCTGACCGAGAACCCCATCCGCATAGCTGAATTCCGGATCATAACCAAGATACTTTGTCCATGTAACAAGGTTTGCAGCAGTTATATATACGTTCAGGTTTTCAATAAATGCCAGTTTCCCTGGAAAAGTATAAGAAATTGTAACATATTTTAATCTGATATAGGATCCGTCTTCAATCCAGCGGGTTGAAAACCGGTTATTCCCCATTGGATCTCCATAACTTGCCCTGGGGATATTTGTTTGTTGTCCGTTGGTGGTCCACCGGTTATAAATTGCTGTCGTTT
Organism: Bacteroidales bacterium; assembly: GCA_016783865.1. Next base: position 36,810 of record JADHVS010000011.1, on the reverse strand, counting down.
GATTCTCAACACCGGTCATTGATTCAGCTTGCGATCTGATGTAATTAAAAACATCAACACCATTTACGCCCTGGACAAATAAACTCAATGCCCAACCCTTATAGGAGAATTTATTATAAAGGCCGGCGACGATATCGGGATGAGGATTGCCAATAATGGTTTTATCCTGTTCATCAATGATCCCATTACCATCAAGATCAGCAAAACGGATATCCCCGGCATTGAACATTCGTCCGGACTTATCAAGAAGATTTGCCTCATCCGCCTGTTGCTGTGAATCAAAGACACCTTCTGCCCTGTATCCGTAGAACAATCCCATGGGATCCCCTGCCCGGGTGATCTTTTCTCCTCCCGTAAAGGTTGTGATGACCTCATTATTCTCAAGTGTGATGATTTTGTTATCGTATTTTGAAATTCTGGCATCAGCCTCCCATTTAAACGTCCTGTTAATCAATTTTCCATAAATACTAACCTCAAAACCGGTATTCTGGCAGGATCCCCCGTTGGAGGCATAGGATTCATATCCATAATAAGTTGGTAATGACACATATGTTATCATATCCTCGGTCAGGGCCTTAAACCAATCTGCGTTCAGTATCAGCCGCTCTCTGAAAAGGGCCAGGTCAAGTCCAATATTACTTTGTTTTACCACCTCCCATTTTAATCCGGGATTGAAAAGGCCGTTCAGGTGAAATCCTGTAATTGAATAATAAGGAATGGTGGAGTAATACAACCTGGTATAGTAATTAATAAAATCATCGCTGCCTGTCAATCCGTAAGATACCCTAAACTTCAGTTCGTCCAGGAATTTAATATCCTGCATGAAGGATTCTGAGGATATCCTCCAGGCGATTCCTATCGATGGCAGGACTGCGAAAGGATATCCTGCCATTGATATACCATCCAGCACTTCATTGCCAAATTTGGAAGATGCATCCACGGAGAGATTTGCTGAAAGCAGGTATCGGTCTTTCAAAATATAATTTCCGGACACGTAATAATTTAACCAGCTCCATTTTTCTTCAAATCCTCCAACAGACTTTTCATCAGCCTTTCCGGAATTCAGATCCTTGAATTCATCGGTTGCCGAATTCTGTGAAGCGCCAAAGTCCTGGGCAAGCCTGTTAACCATGTACCGGGCCCCGGCATCAAGGGAGAGGTCGTGAATGTAATTGAACCGGTTCTGGTAATTGATCCCTGCCTCGCTCAGAATTGAGAAATACTGATCCACTTTTACCTTCATGGACCTCTCTGCTGATCCATCTCCCTGGTTGGCCATACCCCATGAAGGCAGAAATATCCTCTCATTTGACTTAAGCCTGTCCAACCCAAACTGCACCCGTGCGGTCAGTTGATTAGTAATTTTCAGTTGTAAGTAAGAAACGCCAAGGAATTTTGATGTAGCATCGGATGCCTCCACTTCATTTACAATAACTGAGGGATTGCTGTATCCAAAATCAGCAACATCATCATAAACCGGCAGGTTTATTCCTTCCTGGTCTTTCTGGTAAACAGTTAGCAGAGGTGATTTGATCAAACTGGCAAATATGGGATTTGTCTGAGGTGAAGCGCCGGTTTCCATTAGGTTATACCGACCACTTGTGTAGCCGAGATTAAATCCGATATCAAATTTTGGGGAAACCTGGACAACAGAATTGAATCGGAAATTAAACCTGCTGTAAGAAGTGTTTTTCAATATCGCTTCATTCATCAGGTATCCACCCGATAGGGAATACTTGGCGCGTTCATCTCCACCTCTAACGATCAGGTGTGCATCATAAAGTTTCCCTGTTTTGAAGATTTCATTCTGCCAATTTGTATTATTGTTATAGCGTGGATAATAGAAATACTCAGGATTAAATTCCAGAAAGGGGTATGCCTTAAAAATTTCTTCACTGGCCATCCCTGCATCATACAATTGCTCCATGATATAAGAACTGTAATGGCTGGCATCCATTACCGGTATTTGTGATGGTGTAGTTGATATTCCTCCTGACACGGAGACATCAAGTGTTGTCTTACCTCCTCTTGGTGGAATTGTAGAAATCAGTAGTATACCGTTTGAGGCTTTTACACCGTATGGCCCACAGCTTGCTGCATCCTTCAACAAAGTAATACCTGAAATATCTCTTTTATCAATATCCACCAGGGAATTATGATGAAATCCGTTGGTAACAGGATTGTCAAAACCTTCCGATCTGATGAGCATTCCATCCACAACAACCAACGGGTTGGAGGAAGAGAATAATGAAGAATAACCTCTTGTATACATGAATGCTCCCTCACCCGGCATTCCCGATCGGTTGATTACATTCAGACCACCCATCATCCCCTGTAGATCCTGGCAAAATGAAGTGTTAGTGGATCTGTTAAATTCAACCAGATTGCCAGCATCAATAGCGGCCGGTATATCCTTCAGTGGCACCTCCCTGAAAATCATGCGTGTTGCATTGCTGACTGAAATTTCATCCTCTCCAAGCAACCATATCTCAACTTCTTCCCTGCCATTAACAAATATTGTTTTATCCTTATAACCGGGATATGATATATGGATTTGTTCATTCCTGCTGGGTAGTGTAATCTCAAATTCGCCCTCCTGGTTTGTCCTGACCGGCTCAACCGGAGCATTTGCAGCATTTATTCCAATGTCACCCAATGGCATCCCTGTTTTTGCAGAATAAATCCGGCCCTTGACGGTCACCGTATTATTCTGTCCGAGTATCGTCAGATTGCTCAGAAATACCATTATTAGTAATGTCAAAATATGGTATTTGCTCCTATTGATTATAAACTTCATCCGGTACCAATTTTATGTAATCAATATAAATTGAATTAAGTCCCACGACTGGTAATTCATCCACAATGTTTATCCTGACAGTCTTTGTGCCGAATTCATTAAATGTATATGATCCTCCCTCTACAGGAATGAACCATCCTTTCGTCCAATTATTTACAGGATCCCCCAGATAGACGAATTCTCCGGTAATTTCATCTTTTATCGATAACTGATAAGTAGAGGGCCCCTGCCTGGGTCCGGTCCAGATGAACCAGTATTTGGTCCTCAGAACCATATCGACAGTGTATTCAATGTAATCTCCAACAAACGCACAGCCATAGAAAACGAATGAACCATTTGTAGCCCGGGTGTCACTTTTCACTTCAATGGGATAAATGGTATTCGAAACTTTCCTGTTTTGTTTCCGGTCACACTCAATTACAATGGGCAGCAAGAAAAAACTCTTTGGTATTGTCATACCGTCTAACATATGCACCATTCCATTGCTCAGTACCAGGTCTGTCTGATTGAAGCTCAGAATTGACTTTTCGTACTTCTTTCCAGTCACAGATACAATAGAATCCGGTAAATTTGCATGGAAATATGCTTCTTTCATGAAACTTCCGCTGAATGTGATGTACAATAACTGGCTGTACGCTGTCTCATCCAATTCCTCTATGTTTCCAAAATACTCATCAACCATACTCAGGGCTTCACGAACATTATTGTTCCTGGGAATAAATCCAGTATATGCCTCTGATTCGTTTTTTAATCCGGCAATCTTATCGAGGAAATAGTTTTCCGTTATCCACACGGTATCATAGATGGCATCACCGTTATCATCCACGCCTAATCTTTCACTATTCTCATAATCAATAAATCGTTCATCCATTGAGAGAATAAAATCCTGCAGAATACTGAATGACGAGTCCAGGTCCATAATGTATTCATATATATTTGGCATGGGCACAAGTAATTTATCAATTTCATGGATGACCCCATTCCGGCAGTAGTTATCCACTTCGTCCATATTAATGGCGGATTCGAAGATTGTAACTTCATTATTTGTACCTGTTTTCATTTTGAGATACTTTCCCATTGTTGTCATAAGATCAAGATCAGAAAATTCATGGGACAAGAGCTTCGCATAAATGATATGGAAACCGAGAATTCCGGTCCATTCCTCATCGGTATAGTCAGGCAGTCCCTCGAAAGCTGAATTGATAGGTACAAATACTGTAAAATACTGATTCTTGGAAAGCAATGTCTCAAAACCGTATTCAATCAGGGCATTGTAGAAATGACTGTAGTTTTCATTTTCCACAATAATGGTGAGCACGTTTTCACCTGTCCGCTCCGGTGCGTTTTCATAGTATTTATCCCACTCGTCATTCAAATTGCATGAATCAATCAACATGATCGCTGCCATGACTACCATTATCGCAGCCAGGTTTTTAATAATATATTTAACGACTTTTTTCATTTATATTATTCCTTTATCGGCCAGAATACCAGGTAATCAAAATTACCGTAACCATCCTGCAGGGATATAAATCTTATTTTGTGAGTCCCGGTTTCTGCTAGCAGTAATCTGCCCATGTAAAAACTCGTATTGTAATCATACTTCCATTCCACGCCAGGCCATCGCTTACCGTGTACAAAACTGAACAGGCTCCCGAAACGTGCTCCATCCCAGAATCCCTGTGCTGATCCTGTATTTATAGGATGACTGGCCCAGTGCAGGTAGACATCGTATTTGCCACGCAGGATGGGTGGCAGTTCGAACTCAACTTCCCAGCCCGCAGTATTGTTTGTCGTCTGCAGGTTGGTCTCACCATCAGCCAGGATCGAGTTTCGGAACAGCAAACCAGTTCTCTCAGATGAAATACCCGGGATATCCTCAATGTCTTTTTCGGAGTAGGACTCCCCAATGCTAAGACCCTGATAATCAGTAAGATCAATAATCAAATGAGCAGGGTTTGGCACATAGGGTTCCAACATGTTATCGATCTCATGCAATACCCCGTTCTTGGCCTGCTGGTTGGAATTTTCCTCGACTATAGTAACGTATTTTTCGGTCAACTGTCCGCCCGCTTCTTCCTGGTGCCAGTTCAATAGGACTTTGTTTTCAAGCTTCACATTGATCAACATATTTTCAGCCAGGGTAGGGTAGTTAAAAGAATCGATCTCATTGAGGTAATGCAAGCCGGGTACAATGTGATAGGCCATAAATTGATACAGGCCGTCTTCTCTATTTGCAGGATCATCCGTATCTGAATACACTCCAACGAGGTCACTTACCGTAGCTATCCCATTTTCCTTATATATGTAATCTGGTTCGGCAAACACTGTGAATCTGCTTCTGATAAATATATCCTTGTTAAGATCGATCCTGATCAGGTCTAAAGTGTCATCGAGCCCTGTGATTTCCAGGGCTTCACTGAATATACTAAATTCCTCAAATTCCTGTATTCGGTCGAAGATAGAGCCTACCAATGGAGTGAGCACCTTGTCTATTGCGTGTATGATCCCGTTTTCAACATTAATATCACGATCCGTAATGAGGGCATCATTGACCAGTATCGTTACGAGGCCACCTTCGGAGAAAGTAATAACAAGGTAATCACCGGAATAGGTAGTATCCTGAATTGCCCCATCCCTGAAATAGGAACTTTCCAGTTTAACATCAATCAAGTGATATTTAACCAGCGTTACCAGATATTCCTTTTCGAATTCTTCAATTGAACTTTTTCCATTATCCTCACAGAATTTCTTGAAGGCATTGTCATCGGGGGCAAAGAAAGTATAATGACCGTATGCATTAAGGGTATTCTTCAATTCCGTTATCTCCAATACTTTTATAAGCGATGAAAAAACATCATTATGTTCTTCCAGGTAGGCCGAGATCAGTAATTCCTCTTCTTCAAAGAAAACCTCCAACGGCTCCTCTTCCTTGCAGTTCTGTAGCATTATACATGTCAGTGACACGAGTAATATCAGGATCCTATTTTTATAATTCCATTCCATACTAATCTTCTATCGGCTGGAATACCAGGTAATCAAAATTTCCAAAACCACCTCCCAGGGCTATAAACTTTATGGTGTGGGTTGCAGTCTCTGTTAAAAGAAGCCTCCCGATATAATTATTCGTATTGAAATCCCTAAGCCATGAACCCGCTTCAGGATCTCTCCTCTGATGCTGAAAGTCCTGGATACCCCCGAATCGTGCTTCGTCCCAGAATCCCTGTACCTGATTTGTATTGGTTCGATGACTGGCAAAATGCAGGTAAACATCGTATCTGCCACGCAGGATGGGAGCTAATTCGAATTCAACCATCCAGCCAGCACTGTTACTGGTGGTCTGCAGGTTGGTTTCACCATCGCCCAGGATGGAGTTCCTGAAGTAAATACCCGTATGTTCGGAAGATAAACCCGGAATATCCTCCAGATCTTTTTCAGAATAATCTTTTCCGATGGAAATGCCCTGGTAATCCGTTAGATCCACAACCAGGTAAACAGGAGGAGGTAACAAGGGTTCCAGAAGATGGTCGATTTCATGAAATACACCATTTTTGGCCTGCCGGTTTGATTGCCCTTCAATTACCATTACGGATGACTCCGCCGGCTGCACACCCCCGTCCCCACCTTTCGAGTTCAGGTAAATATTCTCGGTTATTCTTACATTGATCAACTGGTTTTCTGCCAGTGTGGGATAATTGAATGAATCGATCTCATTCAGATAATGCAGACCTGGAATAATGTGATAGGCCATAAACTGATAAAATCCATTATCCTCATCTGTGGGATCACCTGTATCCGAATACTTTGCAACGAGATCGTTTGCATTTTTTATCCCTTCCTGTTTATAAACTTCATCCGATTCAACGAAAATTGTGAACCTGCTTCGGATAAAAATATCTTCATTAAGATCAATCCTGATAATGTTCAGGCTGTCAGAGAGCCCGGAAATATCAAGTGCATCAGTAAAGATCCTGTACTCCTCAAATTCCCTGAGCCGATCCACGATGGATCCGATAATCGGAGTAAGAACTCCGTTAATTCTATGAATAAGGCCATTTTCGACATGAATATCACGCTCACTGATACTTGCATCATTGACCATAATTGTTTCAAGTCCTCCTGTAGAAAATGTAATGACCAGGTGATCCCCTGAATAGGTGGTATCCTGAATAACACCATCCCTGAAGTATGAGCTTTCAATTTCAATGTCGAGCAGGTGATACCGGATCAGCGTTGCCAGGTAACCCGGATCAAATTCTTCAGCGGTGGATTTACCTTGCTGTGCAAAGAATTCCTGGAACGCATCATTATCCGGTGCAAAAAATGTATAATGGCCGTATGCATTCAGGGTTGACTTTAGGTTTGTAATCTCAAGTATCCTGATCAGCGTGGAATAATCCTCCGAATGCTTCTCAAGATAAGCTGATATAAGCATTTCATCCTCTTCAAAAAATACTTCAAGCGGTTCTTTGTCCTGGCAGCTTATACAAAGCGTATATACAGCAGCTGTGAACAGTAACAGAATTATTATATCACCACTTGACCTGTTCATATCTCCTATTGGTTAATATAGTATGGATTTTGTACCAGTTTATTATTTTGGTCAATCTCATCCTGATGTATTGGAAGATACCAGCTGTCAGGATTTGAATATTTGCTCCTGATGACTTCAGCTTCCTCATAAGATTTATTGTCAGCAAGAATTTCAGTGAACCGATCCCTTCTTTCAAGATTATTTCTTCTTCCAAACCGGATCAGGTCAAACCAACGCTTACCCTCTCCGCAAAATTCCTTTGCTCTCTCCTCTAATATGATATCTTCAAGTTCATTTTTACTGGAAATATCTGCAATTGGTTCTATCAACGCTCTCAGTCTTACCTGATTTATAAGCTGGACAGCCTGCCCGTATTCACCTTGCTGGACCAGAGCCTCTGCTTTCATTAAAAGGATATCAGGATAGCGGTAAACAATCCAGTTGGCATCGCTTTCCATGTTCCCAATTCTGTATCCACTTGCTGAAGCTCCTGTGACAAGACTCGGGATGCCTTCCGTACCAACATACTTCCATAATACGTGTGATGTTGCATAAATATACCATCCTCCACCCGTATAGGTCATGTAAGTTCTGTTCCCTGCTCTCCTGTCACCCGGAAACTTTTCAAATTCAGTCACGAAATAAGGGGATACCCTGAATTCATCATGCCCATCGGGATATGTTCCATCTCTCGGATAAGGGGCCATCATCTGATACAATAGATTGGTCTGATTAAGTTCTTTGTCAAACTGGATCTCGAAAATACTCTCGTTGGAATTCCCTGGAAAGAAATTCATAAACCAGTCTTCCCCGTCAATCATTCCATATAATCCGCTGCCTATTACCTGATTGCATGCATCGATACAGGCCTGGTACTTTTCAAAATACAAGTATACATCCGCCATCAGGGCATATGCGGCTGATTTAGTTGCCCTTCCCTTGTCATATTCTGTTTTCGCATAGGAGGTTGGTAAATTTTCCACGGCAATCTGCAGATCGTCAATGATCTGAAGGAATATCTCCTGTTCAGAACTGACTTCAGGATAATAATTCTGTGCATCGTTTTCTGAAGCTTCAAGTATTAATGGAATATCCCTGAATATCCTGACAAGATAGAAATAGCAAAGGCTTCTGAGGAACAGCGCTTCCGCTTCAAATGCTTTGCTTTCGTTCTCATCAAATGTCTGGTCCCGCTCAATAACTATGGGAGAGAATTTAAGTACCGTATTGGCAAAATTTATGGTCCGGTACAGCTGGCCCCATTTATTGAGCTCGTTCTCCGGATAAATAAAACCGTCCATTATCCTCCTGTCATCAGGATTTATATTCTGGCCCGGAATAAAAAGATCCCCCCTGAGTTCGCCCCATTTAAACAATTTTTCCACGACTCCTGCCAATTCTTTATATGTTCCGGCAACAACAGCCTGGACATCATCGCCTGATTGCCAGAACTCTTCCCTGATCAGCTGACTTTCAGGTTCAAGCTGTAGCCACTCGGAACATCCAGTATAGAGGTTTAACGTGATAATCACCAGGATATATCTGGGCCATTTGTTCATTTTCAATTAATTTTCAGAACTTCACATTTAAACTAAATATATAACTCATCGGAGGAGGTGTATCAGCTTTGTCTAGTCCTATAAAAAAGGGATCATTGCTTAGCATAGGGACCTCAGGATCCACACCTGTATACAAAGTCCATGTATACAAGTTGTACACCATAAAATGAAGTTTAAGACCCTTTAGCTTGATCCTGTTCGCCAGATCCTTGAAACTATAGCTGATGCTGGCGCTCTTGAATCTGACAAACGAACCATCTTCTACAAAACGGTCAGAACCAAGCCAGTTATAACCCTGATTATAAAGTGCCCTGGGAATATCAGTAATATCTCCCTGCCTTCTCCAGCGGTTAAGCACTGATACGCTCTGGTTATACCTGTAATACATATTCTCATTGTTCATTTTGGTTTTGTTAACAATGTCTTGTCCCAGTCGGTAATGAAAGAAAAATGTGGTAATGAAGTTTCCCCAGGTCAATTTGGAACCGAATCCTCCCAGGAATCTTGGATTTGAATCACCCAGCTTTACGATATCCAGTTCATTTATCAAGCCATCGTGATTGATGTCCTGATAAATCGCATCCCCACCTCTGAATCGATACCCATCCGCATTTCCATACCTCATGTACAGTGGATATCCCCCCATATCATATATTATGTTCCCGACTGCGTCATGTGCTGTAGCATCGGCATCGGTCGGATATACACCTAAATATTTGAATCCGTAGAATGAGCCTATTGGATGGCCTTCAACTGCTCTTCGGGCATATTCCCCGTTAATGGCCTCAGATCCGAATTCGAAATCGAAATTCTCAGGGATCTCGGTAATCTTATTTTCGTTATGCGCAATATTGAAATTGACATTGAAATTGAACTTTTCCCTCCTTAGGATATCTGTAGCAAACATGACCTCCCAGCCCTTATTATCCATTGATCCCCAGTTCCTGGTAATATTTGAAAAACCCGAAGTGGAAGGCAATCTAAGATTTTCCCAGATCAGATCCTTACTGTGTTGATTATATACATCGAAATGAAATTCCAGGTAATTTTTAAATGCAAAAAGATCGAGTCCGTAATTGATCTGTGAGTTCTTCTCCCAACGGAAATGATCGAGTTGCAGGTTGGTCGGGATTACAACGGCCATATCAATATACTCCTGTCCGGTGCTGTAGAGATTGAAATACCCGTAACTCCCGCTGGGCTGGTTACCGTTTACACCGTAACTATACCTCAGCTTCAGATCATTTAGAAACTCAATGCCGTTCATAAATGGCTCAGATGATATTCTGTAGGCAACAGAAATAGAGGGGAAGGTACCCCATCTGGATTCATAACCAAACCGTGATGAACCCTCTCTTCGTATATTGAACTGGATCAGGTATCTGTCCAGCAGACTGTAATGTGCGAATCCCAGGAAAGCTATCATCCGGTTCTGGCTATAGCCGTCACCTATCCAGTAGATTGGAGCTGGTTGAGCATAATTGATAAGATATGAAGACGGCATATTTGATGTACTGCCATAATACCATTGGTTCTTTTTATCTGAGAGGGTAAATGCGATCATGGAGGTAAGCTTATGCTTGCTGCCACGCAGAAAAGTGTGGACCAGTTGTGTCTGGCTTTCCAGGACAGAACTTTGGTAATCCATACCTGATGCAAGATTAACAAACGTGGATGTCCAGTGAAGACCTGTAACTGTTTGTGGCAGGAATCTATTCTCCAACTGGTTATCTATATCATAGGCAACAAAACTCTGAAAAACCAGATCATCCAGAATATTATACTTAAAATGAAGCTTTGTTCTCAAACGATGTTGATTCTGGTTCCAGGTGGATTCGTTTGCCATGGCTACCGGATTATACCACCGGGATCCCGATCCCTGGAAGTTCTCACCCGGTGAAAAATAATTATCCGATAGATTGCCTTCAGGATTGAAATCATAAATACTCATATTGGGTGCCTTGATATAGGCTAATTGACGAACTCCCCTGTAATCTTTGTAATGTTCTTCGCTTTCTCTATAGGCCAGATCATTATCCGAATACGCATAGGATAGATCTCCGGAAAAAAGCAACTTTCGTGAAACATGGTAGTCGAGGTTAAACCGTGATGTAAATCTTGTGAAATGAGTTCCTTTTGTGGTCCCTTCCTGATCCAGGTATCCCAGCGAAAACCTGTAAAGAGCACTTTCACCTCCACCCATCAGTGAGAAATTATGGTCGTGTGCAACTCCGGTCTGAGTTATTTCATTCAGCCAGTTTGTATTCTGTGAGTAATTATAGTATTCCTCCCAATTCTTATTATATGCAAGTTCCTGTGGGATCTCCGTGGACCCGGAATTCAAAATCCCCTCAAGCATAAGCATGGAATAGGAATCACCGTTAAGTAACGGAATTGACTTGGGTTGCTGATAAATACTCATCTTGTACAGGTAATCGAAACTAGTCTTCCCCTTTATGCCCCTTTTTGTTTCAATAAGCAGCACACCATTGGCGCCCCTTGAGCCCCAAACTGCTGTTGCAGCAGCATCCTTAAGGATCTGTATGGTAAGAATATCTTCGGGAGCCATATTCAGGAGGCCGCTGAACTGCTCCTGTGTGACGGCAGAAAAATTAAAGTCATTGTCCAGTACAATTTCAAACGGAACACCGTCTACCACAATCAGGGGTTGATTGGAACCGCTTATTGAGGCCGTACCCCTTATCCTTACTGACATACCAGCTCCCGGATCTCCCGACGCAAGGGAAATATCAACATTACTTGCACGGCCTTGCAACATCTCAGCTACAGAAGAAACCTTTACTTCTTCAAGCTCCTTCATTTCGATTGTTGATACGGCACTGGTGAGATCCCTTTCAGATACGGGATTTAATCCGCCTATTTTCTTACCTTCAGCAGTTACCACTACCTCGTCAAGGAGTTGGGTTTCTTCTTCCAGGCTAATATCCAGATAAGTTTGTCCGGATATGGTATGCTCTTCTGTTTTGAACCCGATGTAAGATATTTTAACCATCGTATTCGAACTGGAAAGTCTCAGGGCGAAGTTCCCGTTTAAATCGGTCACCGTGCCGTTTAATGACCTGTTCAGTTCATTTATTTCGATTACAGTAACACCTATTAAAGCTTCTCCTGTTACATCATCAACAACCTTACCTTTAAGGACTGTGGGATCCTGGCTATAGGTATAGAGACTGGCCAGCATTAAAATCAAAAAAACGATATAGAATTTACTCAACATAATACCGTGTTTATTTAAACAGCAGATATGAATCAATCTGGTGGATCACTCCATCTTCCACTATGTGATTGGGGGTTACAACACTTCTGATGTTTCCCAGGTTATCCTTAATTCTCAGGTCATATTTTTGATTCAAAATTTCAATAGTATTGAACAGGTAGCCGCTTTCCTCATCAATTCTTGTCGTATTGAATATCCCGGATTTTTCTCCATCAGGGAAGATCACACCTTCAACAAAATGATACTGCAGAAATTGCTGAATTGAATCCGATTCAGCAGGTATCGATCCGTTTGCAATACCTGCCTCCAGGGCCTCATTGGTTGGAATAAAGCAACTATACGAGGTTCCTACAGAGACATTATCGAGGCTTTGTGGCCTGTTTTCGCTATCCAGCACTATTAAACCCGAAGTGTAACATAACTGATAAAACTTCTGGTATTGCGGGAAGTTGGCCGGATCAGTAATAACTTCAAATATAGAAGTGTTAGGAGCCACCAGCATCCTGTCAATCTCATATACGATACCCTTGCCACTGACAATTTCCGAATCACCTATTTTTGATGGTGTCACGTCGCCACCAGCATAGATCCCATCGTTGTCCACAGCAAGAAAAGTACTTTGTGAGGTCTCAATAAAAGTACCCTCCTCGAAATCGCTCCCGGATAGCTCACCAAAAATTATATGTGAATTCACGATGTCTGTTGCCTCCTTTCTTGAAATGGGATAAAACGGGTCCGGACCATATAATCCGTATCCCCCTAATCCTCCCCTGAAAATATAACCTGCCTTCTGAATTGCAGTATTTGTAGGCGCAAACAAGGTAAACTCGAGGTTCTCTTCATTGAGTAACCTGTCGGCAAGGTAAAACACCAGCATATTGCAGAACCATTCATACTCGCTGTTACCGAAGATCGGCTGAGCTATTGATTCAAATATTTTCGGAAGGAAGTACTTGTTGATCCCGCAGAATGGTCCATTACTTGCTACCTCGATATAGTGTATGTCACTTTCAGTTATATTGCAATCCACTAGTGAGGATGTAAGGTCCCAGGTCCAGTCTTCTGTAAGGTTGTTGAATCCGGATGGCCAATAGTTGACGCCAATATAGTGCGCCAAATACCAGTTTATCCAGAACTCACCGATCTGGTTTATGGTATTATATCCCGTCGTCCGTTCCGCCATAAAATCCTGCAGGGCCTGGTTGGTAGGAGCAAAAAGGGTCAGGATATTCTGCTGTCCGTCATATAATACATTCTCGATGTCCAATGAAGCTCCAAAAGGAAAAATGCTGTTCATCTTCAGGAACAATGAATCCAGCTCCCCGTCCTCATCGACATCACCTTCATTGTCCTGGGCCGTTGTATAGCTACTACTGTACTGGTAAAAGGTGTTTTTCTCAAGCAATTCTCTGTAAATACTGAATTCTTCCCTTTTCTCCAGAATTTGATCATGATTATCCGGGGGTATAAGAACCTTGTCGATCTTGTGTATCCATCCATTCTGGGCTGGGACATCGTATTCAACAACTTCAGCCCGGTCAACATGGAAGCCACCGAAAACACTTCCGGGATATAGAAATGAATAATTCACAGAGGCATCCTCTTCCAATTCTGAAAACATCTCATCTGAATAAACCGGAATAAATTTTGGTTCATGATAGACATTATACTTCCGGCCGATTGTATCATACTCAAGGGTAGTGGGCGGTACATACCTTGTGGGTTTTTTGAAGTTCAGAGTACTGTACTCGATGGTTACATCCTGCACACCCAGACCATATAAAAGCATGAACTTCGAATATGCCCAGAAAATGATGTGGTAATACACGATCCCTTCCAGTTCTTCATCGGGGATGTCCTCCAGCGAGGTGTAACCGTATTCTGAGAAGAATTCTGTGAACGCAGCATCATCAGGAACAAAAACGGTAAAATTCCCTGTTTTACCGAGCACATCATCATACTCCACCAGTTCAACAGCCTTTATAAACTGGGTATAATTACCATCCTCCTCAAGCACATCCAGTACGGTACCGATAAGATCATCAGGGACCTGATAATACTCATCAAACTTTTTTTCACAGCTTTCAAATACAAAGATTATTGGCAGTAGGAGCAAACCGATAATATGAACCCAGCGAATTTTCATCGTGGTACCGGTTGAGGTTTTAATTAGTGTTTATAAATGTAATAAATACATTTAATATTACAGCTCTAAATTAAGATTTTTTTTGCACTAAATCAATATTTGGAAGAAAGGTCTGGATTATTTAGTTCAATTCTTAATAAAATGGCTCCAGGTAGCAGATTGCATTTGCTTTAAAATACAGAGAAAACATTTTGTTTGAAACAACTTGTTTCATGTTAATATATAGACTAATTCCCGGATGCAAAATACTGAGAATTATACTGATCCATCGCATTTCAAAAAATACTATTGATGATCAATATTACAATCAGACCAACCAACCCGGCCAGTGTACTTCCCAATGTCCACGATTTTAATGTTTGCTGGACGGTCATACCTGAAAACCTCGACACCACCCAAAAAGCCGAATCATTGGGCAAGGACAGGCATATTCCGCCAGAACAAATAGCCAGCCCTGCCATCAAAGGAGAGATCCCTGACTGGAGAATTACAGGTCCCAGGATAGATGATGTCGCCACAAGGGAAACTGTGGATGAGCCCTGCGCTCCACGCAGGATGGCTGCGAGTAGAAAGCAGGTCACCAGTAATGGGATATTCAGTTCAGTCATTGAAGTCACCAGATATTCTCCAATTCCGCTCTGATCAACAATATAACCAAAGGCTCCTCCTGCACCGGTAATCAGTAAAATCATTCCCGAAGCTTCGGCTGCTTCGATGATAAGGGAGTTCGTTTCCTGTACGATATATTTTCTGAGCAATACGATTGCCACAAATACACTGGCCAGCAGCGCAATATTCTTATCCCCGATAAAAGCAAACATTTTATAAAACCATGTGCCTTCCTGGATAAAAAGATTCATTATGTTTCCCGTAAGAATGAGAATGATCGGTAGTAACAGTGAAAAATATGAGCGGAATGCTCCCGGTAATTTCTGTTCTTCCAGATCCACGACCTCCTCTCCTTTTTCCGGGATGGCGGCACTTTTTGATCTGCCAATAATACGTCCGTATAGCAATCCTCCGACCAGAACTGCAGGGACAGATACAATGATAGCCCAGAAAGCGAATGAGCCAAAGCTCAGTTTGAGTGATTCCCCTACATCAACGGGGCCCGGTGTTGGAACAATCATGTTATGCGAAACGATCAGTCCGATTGCAAGAGCAGTAAATAAAGTAACCAGAGGAATCTTTGTAATGCGGCCGATGTTTTTAACAAGCGAACTCAAAATAACAAATCCCGCATCGAAAAATACCGGAATAGAAACAAGCAGTCCTGTAATGGAAAGTGCAATGGGGGCATTCCTTTTCCCTACCCTGTTAATGAGGCTCCTTGAAATCGTTTCGGCAGCCCCCGACTTTGACAATAATTTACCGAGAACGATACCCAATCCGATCACAATACCAATTCCTTTTAATGTATTACCGAAGCCAGTGATTGTATTGGCAGTTATTTCATCGGCAGGCATCCTGACGGCAAATCCTGTAAGGATACAAATCAGTAATAAAGCCAGGAAGGGATTGACCTTTAGCTTGATAATTATAAACAGCAATAATAATATTGAAAGCAGGAATATGACTATTAGTAACGGTCCTGTAACCATAAAGAAATCTTAATATTATTTATTTTCTGCAGCCCCAACATCAAATTTCTCATTTACAGGCACCGGTGTACCGAAATAATCCCGGGGACCCACATCAAAACCAAATTCAGTCTTGATATCTAATCCACGGTCAATAAGAGGAGAGCTTTGTTTCAGCATGTATGCACCCAGCGTACCAAGCTGATGGGCATCACCAATAGTCCCCCCATTTCCTGGATCAGCAAGTTCCGGATCAATCTCAAATCCAACATCCGAATCATTATGCCTTTCCTGACCGGTTGCTGCACGCCATTCATCCAGGCTCGAATAAATTTCGTCTCCCCAAATGATTTCAATTTTATCACCATAAGAATAATAGCAGTTATTCTTAAATATCCATTCTTCACTTGGATTAAGGATCTTGACAAGCTCTTTGCCCGGCGGACCAACAAAAATGTTGTTATACACTTGTGTATTGTATATATAGCATTCGCCCTGCACATCCGGAAAGTCTTCAATGGCAGCACCAACTGTATTCTCCGAGACATATATGGTGTTGTTATAAATCTTTGTATCCTGCATTCCGCCTGATGAATTGGTCGACCAAAGGTTTATCCCACCATGTTTGTTGGTTATACCGTCATTTTCGCTGATATTATACCGAAAAATATTTCCTTTAAATTCCCTCGCTCCCCTATACTGGTAAATTCCATAACCTCCTCCATGGTTATCATGCGAATAGTTGTACTGCATTATACAATTAACACAGCCCCCGTCCAGGTCAAATCCACCCCCATCGGCCCTGTTGCCGGTTTTGTTTTCGTAAGCCTCATTGAACTGGAACACAACATTGCGGGAATCCCAGGCCCATATTCCAATAGGTCCGCCACTGTTCATGTCATCGGAAAATTCGCCATTATTATAGACCACACAATACTCAATGACACCACCGTCCAACTGAGAAACAATGATCCCGTTCCCACTGTGCCCGGATTTTCCTGAAATACCCCTGATATTATAAACTTTGCAGTTACCAATGTAAATATCCTTATGCCCCCAATCCCCTTCAGGCATCGTTCCCCCGATTGCGATCCCTTTATCACCACCATCACGAACTACGGCATGTGTAATCCTGACGTCCCTGTAGCCGCTGCTTCCTTTTTTCCTCTCACCTTGAATACTGATCCCATCCCAGCGATAACCGCTCACCTCAACATTATTAATCCGGATGAACTCTGGTTTAACGGTATCGAGGTCTGTGTAGAAATGGATACCACTGAAGTTTTCTCCATCTATTACACCGGCACCAATAAAATTCAATTCTTCCACGACCATTCCTGATGTATTTACGGCGAGAAGGCCTGTTTCACTGCCAGAACTGATCGTCGCGCGGCCCTCACCGAAAGAGGTGACAGTTACAGGATTATCGGGGGTGCCGCTGTCCTCAATATCAAATTTCAGCGCACCGGTAAAGGATTCACCACCTTCAAACAAAATTTTATCGCCCGGTTTAAATGTTGTTTCATTTACCTTTTCGATGCTTTTCCATGCCTTGCCAGGTGATGTACCTGATGCTGCATCATCACCGGAATTACTAACATAATACTCATGAACATTTGAATTACAGCCAATAAGTAAAGCTGCAAAACATGCTAAGATTAAAATTGTAATACTTTTCATGGGTTCTCCTCCAAATATTTAGATTTAATGATTCGTTCTAATTTCCTTCAGACCTGATCTTGTACATATTATACCCAACCTCCCTTGATTTTTCAATGATCTCCTGTTGCGGGACATCCCCGACCGTTAAAAATCCCGCCTGGTAGTTTTCACCGTCGGGACGGCCGGTGACGGCCTGGTCAACGAGCTGGAACCAGTGCGTTCCCACGATGTATGGATTCTTAAGTGCGCTACCGACAAAAAATTCATAAAAGGCAGCCCGCTCATCATTATCGGCAGCATATCTCAAACCCGGCTGAAGCAATCCGGTCTCCAGCGATCCAAAATGAAATTCGCCAATGATGATAGGATAATCCCCTCCATCGGGTGGAACCAGTTCAGAAGAAGAATATCTGTACCGGTTAAAACTGACCACATCGCAATAGTCGGCTGCTAGCTTTATAATATAATTAAGCGATGTATCTTCAGGATATAAATGGAAGTCCATACGGCAACCCAGGTACAGCAGGTCGGGAGCGACTTTTTTTACCGCATCCCGGCAGCTTGAATAATACAACGAAGTGAATTCTTTCATGAATTCGCGCATATCGCCAGCAGCACCTGGAATGACTTTATCATTTTTCAATAGTCCGTCCCAAGCAGCAAAGGAACTACTCCATGACTCATTCAGGGCCTCAATGCTGCCATATTGTTTCTTCATTCGCTCAGCGAAAACTAATTTGGCTGGCTGACTTTCCGTTGCCACCTGGATCTGCTCCGGGATTTTGGGAGCCCACTTTACACCCCACTTCAGTTCATTATCGACAAATACACCTAAACACCATGGATCGTTCAGTTCTTTCTCTCTCGTCATCAATGAGGCTTCCAGATCTTCTTGAAAACCATCAGCATAAGGATCGGCAATTTCTCCGGTCTTTCTGGTATAGGCAGTAAGCACATAGGGTGTCCTGTCCTGCAGGTAGATATCACTGTCGGACCAGTTCCCGATGGTGTTCATCCCCCAGCTGCGCATGCGTTTATGAAGTTTATCATGACTGGTCTCCCTCCAGGATTCACCATATTTCCTGAAAAGATTCACCTTGTGGAAACTCAACATTTTATATTCATTTCCCCTCCAGATTCTGTCAACATAAAGTTCTGAGCCCTCTTCAGGAAGATATGAAAAGTACTGCTCACATCCGTCTATCCTGGTCTGGCTCTGTGTGCCATATTCAACACAATCCAATCCGTGTGACCAGAAAAGTTTTCCATCGGGATCAACAAACCACCATTTTTCATCGTATTTCTCCACCCTGAACCGTCCGGTTACTTCCAGCTGAGGACCGGTCTCCCATCCTCCATATTTATTCCAATCCTGACTGCCCGGATGATCATCCAGGTCCTGGTTTTCTTTCTCATCATGAATATTCAGGTCTTCTTCAGAATGAATTTTATCGCGCCAGTCGGCATACATATATTGGCCGAATTCATCCACAAAAGGATAATATTTTTCCCTCAACTCATCTTCTGAAAGTAGTTCATATTCTCCTTCCAGCCATATCTGGCCTACCTTCACAAAATCGCCTTTTTCGGCCAGCGGGAATAAGAGTTTTATATATTCAATAGAGCTATATGTACTTGCCATCCAGCCCCTTAAAGCTCCATCCGGTTTTCCATGCATTACCGGAAATACACTGTCGATATAGGCAGGATGCTCCGTTCGGTAAATAATGGCTTTCAGAATTTTCTTTTCACCGGGTGGGAGTAGTGTCCCGCCAAGCGTAAGGTCATAATCACCGAATCCAAGTTCGACCAATTGCTGTTTTTCGCTGAGGTTTTCAATCTCGCAAAAAACAAAACGATAATCAGATGCATCCCAGGTACCTGCTTCCGGATAGAATGAAACGGTTGAGTATTCCGAACCAGGCTCAAACGATATATTGACCCTGCCATCTTCAATAGAGATCTTGTCCTCATTGGCAGATTTCACAAGTCCGGCATCATGCTGCCCTGGATCAAACAAAACAAGTTTATCAATTGTTTTTTCAGCGCAACCTGAACAAATTATTATGGAAATAACAAGAGCAAACAGATTTCTCATAACGGTAAACTATTTAGAGACTATTTTAACTTTCAACCATCCAACGCTGTCAAATCCCGTATCCAGCACATAATCATCCTCCCCGATATGCTGCCAGTAATCGGTGGACTCCTTCATCACTGTAAAAAATATTGAAAAGGTGCCATCATCTTCCGGAACCAGTCCCAGGGGTGTCCTGAATTCTGCCCACCATTTATCCAGTTTATCCGTAACCTCTACATGCTTCATCGCAGACCAGTTTACACCATCCACAGATACCGAATAACCGAACCCAGTACCATGGGAATCCATTACAGTAACCAGTGTGCCATTCGCATTTTTACCCATTTGGGATCGCCTGACTGCTCGGAAGTAAACAGGTGGTAAACACCATCCTGCCTGATCACCCTTCCCCCTTCAAAACCATGTTTGATATCTTCTGTTCCGGGATCTCCCTTTTGAATGACCGGCCCCTCATGCCAATCAACAATTTCAAGCTCAATATCTGGTATTACTGAAGTGTCAATTGATTTCGTATGCATAGCCGGCTGACTTATATATATATCACCAGTAGGAGTCGGCTTACCGATACTGTCAAACAACGCTGCACCCAGGTAGGTTTCATGTGTGGTGCGGTTCGAATACCAGGCGTACCTTTCCAGACTTTCATAGGACTCCAGGACCGGCATGATCTTTTCAAGAAATGCTGTATTGGTGGTCATGTCCTGCTTGTAGCAAGACCACTCAGTTAGCCACATGGGCATACCAAAGGCATCGTAATAGTCAAGGAATTCTCTCAAACCTTCTGTATTACTGCAGTTCCCATACCAGTGAAGCGCAAGGAAATCAATTCTGTACCCCTTCTCTTTGGCCCCTTTCATGAATTCTATGGACCAGTCGAGTCCTGACCGGCCAGTGGTGGAAGGGCTGCCAAGCCTCAGACCCGTTTCTTCCAGCATGGGCCAGTATTCCAGGGCGGTTTCGACGGACATCTCAGCCTGACCTTTCCAGTTAGGTTCATTATACCCCAGCAGGGCAGAATAATCCGATCCGATCAACGGGACGAGATAATTTTCATAATTATCATCCGCCAGGTACTTCTCGCTCCAGATCATGGGAATGAATTCAACATCTTCATCCTCAGGACAATTCGGAACAGGGGTCCAGTTATAATACCACGATACATTCAAATTCTCAATATCACTGCATTCCAGTCCTTCTGGTTCAAGCTGCCGATAGGCAATTCCTTTCATCAATCCATCCGAAGTCTGTCGATTTGTTGTTGCACAACTGGTTATCAACAAGATGAGTAGTCCCGTAATGAGTTTATTTCCTGTTCTCATATCTGAAGATTTGATCGACGTATAAATCTTTAACTATACTATTTTAATTTGAATTCGATGACTGTTATACTTGTACCTTGAATCTCAAAATGTGAAGGCTTTTTAATTTCCGCACATTTCTGCCACACCGGATCCACATCATCCGGTCCATCCCCAACCAGTTCCCAGGCATCAATAACGGAATCCAACGCATTTCCATCAAGCCTCAATTGAACAGATTGTGGTTCTTCGGTCATATTCATCAGGTAAACAAACAGCCGTTTCTCATCCGGCACATAACTGGCAAACGTTCTCAGGTGCAGGGTTGAAGTCGTCTTCACCATCTTATCTCCAAGATAATTTCCCCAGATCATCATCGAGTATCCATTCGCATTGAAGTTACCGTGCATATCCAGGGCATCAAATACACTGTGCTCATCCAAATCATTGTCAATCCACCGGGTATTCCAGAACTGTGAAAATGCGATCTCGGGAACCAACAGCTGTTTACCCGTCATTTCAAAATTACACAAGGCATGTCCCATATCATTGATAAATGGCCACATATCAGCCCAATCAAAGGGACCATATTCACAAACGATCAGATCAAACTTTTTGCCACCGTTCCGGTCGGCATATTTATTGATCGCAGTCAATGCCCTGTCAACCGGATGCATCAGGTCCTGAAGGGTATCCCGATACGATGCATAGCCTGCCCAATATTGCCAGACCGGGTAATTACTGATACAGAAATAATCTATGTACTTACCCGCAATGTCCAGAACAGTTTCACAAAACTCCACCGAATTGCCATTAGGAATAATATAGATAGATGGATCGACAGCCTTCATGGCAATCGAAAAATCCACCACATCCCTGGCATATATTTCCGCCGTTGAATTCACGTTCTGCCTGTGCCAGCTTTCATTGCCGATCATCCAGTATTTTACATCATAGCCCTTTTTAATATTTGAATACCTGACCCACTCCACTGCATGCTCTATCAATTCTTCACGGGTCGACCAGGTACAACCTTCCGGGTAGTTGACCAAATATTCATCGGCGGCAACACAAAGGATTGGCTCAGCACCGATCTCCCGGCACATCTCAATAAATTCATCAAAATCGAGAACATCCACAGCAAATTCAGAATAATTATTCATCACCTTGTGCCTTCCTCCAACTGCCCCTTTCCCGGTTCGGGCCAGGGTAGGTTCAGACTTGTCCCAGGGCGGTTTTGAGAAAAAATAAAAATCGGATTTGTTCCCTCCAGGATACCGAACATATTTTACTCCCATAGCCTTGAGTGCATCTGCAGTCCGCCGTTCAGGTTTTAGATAATTATCATCATCCATAAAATAATCAACATTAATGCCTATTGGATGATGGGAAATATCGGCAATAACCGAATCTGGATAGACTCTGATTTGAATGGCTGAATCTTCTTTCTTACAACCCATCCAGGCCATAATCAAAATCAGTGAACCAAATAGAAAAGACGTAGATCTTTTCCACCAGATGGTTCCGCATTGTTCCAAGTTTTTAAAATTCATAATCAAGGTTTTATTGTTTGAGTAGTCTTACCGCATCAGCCACAACGATTCCATCCGAATCCTCAGCAATAATGGTAACGACTTCATGATAACCCCTTTCCAGTTCAAATCTGCCCAGGCTGATCCACTGGCCACCTGATTTTTTCTGATTTATAGTTTTCTCCTCCATGCCACCCCTGTGGGAAATGATCACCGGCACCCTGCTGGCATAGGTCTCTTTCGCAGGATACCAGATGCTGAGCTCGTAAGTTCCGGAATGTTCTATCCATGGCCGGAAGGTAAATGTTCCTTTCTGGCTTTCATTTTGGGCATAATTCATCTGGTACCTCCCGTTATGCTCAATTTCATTACCCGACCATGATCCTGTTTTCCTGGTGAACCTCTTCATATTATTATCAATAATGATCTCATCGGTATAATTGAACGCACCATAGGTATTGTCCTGAAGTGATAAAATCTGGCCATCCTCCTTCAATTTAGTTTGCAGTTCATAAATATCAATTTTCTGTACCGGCCGCTCCGTTTGTACTGCCATGGCGGCTGCAATACCAGCCGCATGCCCCATGATCATGTATTGTGGTTCCATCCGGATGGAGGCATTAGCTATAAAACTGGCCGACATACAGACCGGTACAATCAGGTTGGTGCACTCATTGAATTTAGGGAGAAGGGCCCTGAATGGAATCTGATAGGGAGCGACGGGAATAGATATATAACCCTCATTGTATACCTCGTAATGTAATTCAGGAAACCGGCTGACCGGGATGTATGTTCGCTGAACATGCCTGACATCAATATTGTACGATCCCATACCGATGGCATCATATTTTACAGTATCGGTTTCAAGGTCATGCTGTGTCATGAAATATTCACCATGCATCCTGCGTGCCACACGGATATAAAGCTGATGCGGCCAGTGGTCATTCTCAATAAATTCATCTTTACATAATCCCATCTTCCTTGTATCCTGATGAATGCGTTCAGGAACTGACGGATCATATGAAAGAAAATATAAAAGGCACAGGGTATAATCTTTCATGGCCTGCCATATTTCATCCCTTCGATTGTAATCTGCATCAGGATATTCCCAGTTTAAACCATTTACCACATTGGTGGAAATCGGCCCTGAGGAATTCATATCTGTTTTCCCGTTCGGCAATGTCGGCCATATATGCACCATATTACCTGCATCGGGATGAACTTCATAATATCTTTTGACCAGTTCAAATTGATCAGGATCATACGCATCAGGTTTCGGGAAGGGTACTCTGTTGTCTTCATCTGTAGTTACAAGCAACCGGAATCCATAACCCTGTACAGCTTTATCCGCTTCTCCCTCTCCTACCAGTGGAACCGGGTTAATAAGTGGTAATAGATCTCCTTCTTCATTAAAAGGATCAACCCTAGGCAACATCTGGTGACCATCCTGGAGAATGGCACGACGGCCCGCCCACGATTCGCCATACTCATTAACACCCTCTCTTCCAATGACATAACTTACGCCTGCCCGGGCCATGAGATCACCCTCATATGTGGCATCAATAAATATTTTCGCGGTAAAGTCTGATCCATCAGACAGAACAATTTTACTTATTACCTGATGTTCCTTTTTCACCTCCATCACCCGCTTATCAAATAATACCTCCACTCCAGACTCTTCCAGCCAATCCCGGAAAATATTCTCACCAATATGAGGTTCAGGTCCTCTCCAGTAATAAAGTGGTTTATTGTAATATTCAGCTACCTTTTCGTAGAAATCCAGGGCCATCCCGCCGATAACAGTACGGTCGCCATAATCATTATGGGAGAGTCCCCCTGTAACCATTCCGCCAATATTTTTTCCTGGTTCAATTAACAAAACCGAAAGGCCCTCATCGGCAGCAGCAACAGAGGCTATTGTGCCACTGGCAGTTCCGCCATATACTATCAGGTCATATTCCTGTCCATATAAATTACCTGCCAGGACTAATAATAAAACGGTATTGAATAGTGCTCTCATAATTATATTATTTCTGAAACCAGATTCATTAACTAAAGACTATAAATATCGTAATAGTAAGTGCCACTATAACCACTGTATGAACAACATCAATATAGTTCCAGCTTTTAAAAGTGGCCTCCCTGTGTTCCCTGGTTAATGATCTGTAAGTTAATCCTTTTATTTTTTCCTCATCCGGTTTTCGGGTGCTAAAACTTATGATCACAATCAGAAAAATGCAGAATAGGAACAAGAAAATACAAAAGTGCAGCCAGTTAATGCTCACAAAATCATATAAGATACCTTCCGGGTTTAAACGATCCTCCGCCATGCTCAGGCCCAATCTCGTCATGCCAATTACAAATCCCGAAACCAAGCCGATAAACGCACCCTTTTCGGTTATCCTTTTAAAAAATATGCCGAGTAAAAAAACAGCAGCAATGGACGGGCCTATCAAGGTCTGGACCTTCTGAAGGTATTCATACAATACATCTGCAATGAGTTTCATGGTGGGTATCCAGGCTATTCCCAGGACTACCACAATGGCGGTCGCAATCTGACCTACCTTTACCAGGTGTCTTTCACTCGATGCCGGTTTGTATTTTTTATAGAAATCAACAGTGAATAAAACAGAACATGAGTTAAAAAGTGACGACAATGAACTCATCAATGCAGCAAAGAGTCCTCCTATAACCAATCCTTTTATACCCACCGGCAAAAGCTCTCTCACGAGTGTCGGGAACGCCTGGTCTGCCGAATCAAGTTGTATTATACCTTTCTCACTTAAAGCAAATGCAATTAACCCGGGAATGATAAATATAAACAAGGGAAGCATTTTTAAATATGCGGCGAAAATAGTACCACGCCTGGCTTGTGTTTCATTCCTGGCAGTAAGCGTACGCTGGACAATATACTGGTCTGTACACCAGTACCATAATCCAACAACCGGGACACCAAAAACCATTCCTGTCCAGGGGTAATCCGGATCAGTTACCGGCTTAAACATATCCAGTTTTTCAGGACCGACAATTTCAACCATATTGTTCCAACCGCCAAGCTTAATCAGTCCAATGGCAGTTACCAATAATGAGCCAATAACAAGTATGGGCGTTTGGATTATTGAAGTGTACAAGACAGCCTTCATCCCGCCAAAAATTGTGTACAAACCAGTAGCGACCACAACAATTATCGCCCCGGTCCAGAAATTAATCCCGAGAACAGCTTCAAGAACGATTCCACCGGCATAGACTGTTACCGAGACTTTTGTCAGGATGTAGCTGATCAGGGAGATAAGTGACAAGAACCACCTTGAGGAAGAGGAGTATCTTTTCTCCAGAAACCCGGGCATTGTAAATACTCCGCTTCTCAGGTAAAAGGGAAGAAACACCCACCCGAGAAGCAGGATCATCCATCCGGTTAATTCAAAATGGCCGAAAACAACACCCGATGAAGCGCCGGCTCCGGCAAGACCGACCAGGTGTTCAGATCCAATATTGGATGCAAAAATCGATGCCCCGATGGCAAACCATCCTACATTTTTCCCTGCCAAAAAATAATCCGTTGTATCTTCTTTTCTTTGTCTAACAATCCAGACAACGACTCCAAATAGCAGGACGAAAAATCCACCTAATACAATCCAGTCAACAATTGCAAATGAGTTCATTTGAGATATGTAGGATTTGTCATTTTGAATTTATTTCAAAATCTACCCTGCACAATGAAATAAATATCATTCTCCTCAAAGACCCGTTCTCCCTCCAATTCAGATGAGAGGATAACATGGATTTTTTTCTCGCCTGAATTTACTTCCGGCGCGATAAAACCATATTTTATCTTTTTATAGAATCCAGGTTCTATTATCAGGTTGTCAAAAACACCTGAATCGATAAGTTCACCATCCGGAGAATCCCAGTGTGCCTCCCACCTGAGCGTAAAACGATTCCCTGCCAGCCCATCGTTAAAGATCTCTAACTCTCTCTCAATCTGATCACCCGGAGAATAGACTGATGTATATTCGGGCCATTTTGAAAGATCAGCCTGAGGTCCGTTCATTTCATGGATCCCCGGGTCCATGACCAGGTAGGGATGAAAATATTTTTGCATCCATTGCACGACAGGGGAATCCCATCCATCAACATTGTCTTCCCTGTCCTTATGGTAACAGGATTGTTTCCATGCATGTTTTTCATGGCTC
Organism: Bacteroidales bacterium; assembly: GCA_016783865.1. Next base: position 10,170 of record JADHVS010000011.1, on the reverse strand, counting down.
ATTCCCTCGAGAAAATCAGGCCAGTAATTGATAAAATCCCATCCCGCGAAATATACAATATTCCACCTGCGCATATCCCCTCCATAGTATATAAACTCCTCCAATCCTCCTTCCGCATTAGGTAATACGGGACCCCATTTCGACCTGTCGGCCCAGTGCCAGGCATATTCTCCCATACCGGTAATCATTTCAGCCGGTTTCGGATAACCGACATAATGAAGCATGGCATAGGCATGACCCTCAGTACCTTTAATCATAACAGGTTCCCTGATCTGGTTATCTTCAAAAACCAGTGGACGTGATGAATCAACCGTTCGTATGGCATCGATCAACTCAGGAATATGTTCTGTGGTTCCCTCATTTAAAAGGCTATACCGGCAAATGGAAGGATGGTCTCGTCCGTAGAGAGCCATCTCCTTGACCGATTGCAGATATGGTTCGTGCATTTCCCATGACTGATTCTGGCAACCCCTGATAGGAGATTCAGCAATCAGGATAAATCCAAGTTCATCAGCCACATCCATCATGTATTCTGTGGGGGTTGACTGATGAATTCTGTTTGCACAGATACCCAGACGCATGTAACGTTTCCATGTTTCAGGACAACCAAGTGTGCTATCCGTCGGTGGCAAAAATGCAGGCGAGACAGAATAACAGTCGTATTCACTCATAGCAGGCTCCGGGGTGCCATCGCTGATCATATTAATACGAACTTCATTCACTGTATAATAATTCTTTTCCTCAGCCCACTCTACAAATCCGAAACGTTGTACCCTGGACTCAATAATCTGATCCTGATCCCTGATTTCCAGATTGAGGTTGTGGAGGGTGGCAGTATAGTCTTCCTTGAAAGGTTTATTGGGCCACCAGAAACTTTCAGGACCCAGGTCCCACTTCACAGGACCGACAGTAATCTTTTTGACTTCATTAGCTTTTACGGAGAGATGTACATTATCCAGTTCAGGATATTTCCATTGTTCCGTGCTCCATGAATTCAGTTCAGAAACAAGCATCAAATCCTTGTCCCGGGAAGAATGATTATGTACCCATACATCAATCTTCAGATTGTTACCGGTTACGGACGGCTGAACAAATATGTCTTTTATGTATACTTCCGGATAAATTCTTAACCTGACATATTTTGTAATGCCATAGCCAAATTTCGATGCCCAGCCTGACTCAATTGAGAAATCTGGTTTTGTGTCAGGATGATTTCTCGCCTCTTCATAGATAAACCCATGAGGGACGTTATAATCATAGTGCCACTGAGGATAGGAAAATACATTTAACTCATATTTTCTTCCCGGTTCTACATGATCTGTAATATCGACTTCAAACGGCATCATGGGTCCGGTGTGCTCCCCTACAAGCTTATCATCAATGTAGACCTCACAGCCATGGTTTACTGCACCGAATTCAATTTTATATACGGATCCGGTATTAGATGCCGGAATGGTAATCATGCGCCGGTAAACCACCTGGTCTTTCACATCTTTCTGATCAATAAGGGGCTCCTCCTGCATATCAGAGTTGTATCCACCACCAGGTACCTTTATGTTGCGCCAGGGTCCATCATCGATACTGAGTTCCCAGGCTGTATCGGAAGCATGGTCAATGACAGAATGGATCTCCTTCCTGCAACCAGAAAGGAGAATGAATATTAATAAAAGAAAAATCGAATACTTTGAAAATGTCATTCCAGTCTGGGTGTATTATTTCGATGCTTTATTCGACAACAATACTCATTTTCGCAGGTATTAATCCTTCTGATGATGCAGTAAGTATTATCTCTCCCGGTTCTCTTGCTGCTTTAACTATCACGAGGCACCTTCCCTGGTAGGCCTGGCGTTTGGGTAGCCTGAAGCTTTCAAGTCCGAAGGGATTTGAGCTTCCTACGGCTGCTATGGTTCCGGGACCTTCAATTTCAAATTCAATAAGGTTTTGTGATTTGGGATTCCTCACTCCTTCTTCATCAACAAGCTCAACGACTACATAGCTCAGGTCCTGTCCGTCAGCTTTCAGTTCAGAATGATCGGCGGTAAGAATAATTTCTACAGGTTCAGCGGCGGTTTCCAGTTCCGCAACTGTTGCTTGCTGACCATCAGTATAACCCACTGCTTTTAGTTCACCCTGCTGCCAGGGTATATCCCATGTTGGGGTAAATTCATTTTCCATGCTACTGCTCTTTTTGCCCATTGATTCGCCATCCAGAAAAAGCTCAACTTCAGGACATGAAGAGTATACATTAACTTTCAGAACCTCTCCTTCATGATCCGGCCAGTTCCAGTCGGCTACTACATCGAGCCAGTTCCATTTGCTCCAGTCACGCAGGTCCGGATTGGTCATTTCGAATGATGGCACAGGTGGATGAACGAAGATAGATACCTGGTTCTCCATCCATAAAACATCCCGGTAGTAGGACTGGGGCCGTTTGAATCCGCAGATGTCTATATCACCGCAGAAGGCATGCAGCCATGGATAGAAGCTTCCCTCCTGGGGATACCCCATCCATCCAATGCTGGCTTCTCCCAGGTAATCAAATCCGGTCCAGACAAAATCGCCAAATACATAAGGAAATTTTTTAACAGACATCCAACTGCCGAATGACTCCAGCGGATAGGATTCAGCACAGTACATGATCCGGTCAGGAACCCGTTCATGATCCTTCTCATACAAGCTGTTTTCCCAGTGATCCCCTCCTACCGGATAATTATAACCCTTGACATCCAGTGTGGCAAAGTAGGGATCCTTTTTGGGATTCAAACCATTGACAGCTGATGTTACGGGACGGGTTGGTTCCAATTCCCTGACATAGTCACCCAGCATTTGGGCTACCTCCACCACTTCAGGAGTTTCCATACCAGGAATCTCGTTTCCAATACTCCACATGATTATCGAGGGATGGTTGCGGTCGCGGAAAACCATGCTTTCAATGTCTTTTTGCCAACAGTCATCAAAATAGAGGTTGTAATCCTGTGGATTTTTTCCATCCCTCCAATGATCAAATGCCTCATCTATAACCACTACCCCAAGCCGGTCGCACGCATCAAGAAATGCTGGTGATGGAGGATTATGTGCGCACCGAATTGCGTTATATCCGCTGGCTTTCATAAGCTCTACCCTGCGTTCCTCCGCCCTGTCGAAAGTGGCGGAACCCAGTGGTCCGTTATCATGATGCACACAACCTCCTTTTAACAGAACAGGTTCACCATTGAGAAGGAATCCCTGTTCAATGTTGAAGGCAATTGACCGGATACCGAAATTGGTTTCATACTGGTCGACTGCAGACTCACCCAGGAATACCTCGGATACTGCAGTATAAAGATCAGGAGTTTCGATGGACCAAAGGTTCGGTGAGACCACCTCAAATTCTGCCATAAACTCTACTGAACTAACAGCATCAACAGACTGACTAACAGAGTGTTTGGCAATCTCAACCCCATCCGGACCAAGGATTGTTGTAACCAGGGTTGCCTCCTGTGGGCTGTCGCTTTGATTGTTCATGGTGGTTATAACGGTGACCATTGCGGACTTATCTGTAATCTCCTTACTCGTTATATAAGTACCCCATTGTGTTATATGCACAGGATCGAGGATGGTCAGCCAGACATGCCTGTAAATACCCGAACCGGAATACCACCGGCTGTTTTCTCCTTCATTCTTAACCTCGACAGAGATCAAATTATCTGCACCATACTGCAGTTTATCTGCTATATCATACCAGAAACTGGTGTAACCGTAAGGATGATTTCCCAGGTGTTCCCCATTCAGCCATATATCGGCATTCATATAAACACCTTCGAATTGGATACGGACAGATTTCCCTTCCATCTTTGCTGGCACGAAGAATGTTTTACGGTACCAGGCCGTTCCGCCTAATGTATACCCTGCATCTATTCCGCCAATGGCATCTTCAGTGATGGGTGATTCGGTACCAGGAAGGTCTTCTACCCCCCAGTCGTGAGGCAGATCGAGCTGACGCCATCCGGCATCATCGAATTCTGCAATTTCTGCTCCATCGACAGCTCCCCGGTGATACTTCCAATCGAAATCAAACAGGAATGTTGTGCGGGGACCATCGCTTAAAGACAATTGTTCAATATCAGCATCGGGACCCTGGGTGCATCCGAGCGTCAAGGCGCTGATAATCAAAAACATACAATACTTAAGTTTATTCATGATTTTTATTGTTACAAACGTCCAAGGTTTTGAAAAACCTTGGACGTTTAATTTCTACTAAGCCAGATCCAGAGCCGGTGCCACAGGCAAAACAGCCACATGCTTCATTTCCGTCAACCGCTCGAGCAACTCATCCAGGAACCACGAACTCACCGGTCCCCAACCTTCGTCATCCAATCCGTGGGTATTATAGATCAGCCATCCCGATGGCCCTTCAAGGAATTTAGAAATTGTCTCTTCTAAATGTTTGTCAATGTTGTCCGGACCATAAGATGTACATGTTAATTTTTTCATTCCCTCATACGGGAATGGATTGATGGCCCCGCCACCCGTTCTGAATGCCCTCACCTGTGCAGACAGCCACTCCTCAATCTCAGGATTGGAAGCGTTGTAGGCAAAGTTGTATATCGATTCTTCTTCAACGAATCCTTCCAGTTCATCGTTAAAAACGTCCATGCATTTCCGGATCAGGTCTTTGGCTTCTTCAAATGGCACTTCATTCAGGTTGGCATGCTTGTAGCTATGGGGCATGATCTCATGCCCTCTTGATTTGAGTTCATTCCAAAGTTCAAAATCACCCACCGGCCAGGCATGGTATTCATCGGGTAATTTGCTCTGATCCAGATGCCTTGAAGCAATCACATTTATGCAGGCCGATAATCCATATTTTTCATATATCTCTGCAGTTTTGATGCTGGATTTTTCAAAGCCGTCATCGTAACTGAGTGTAATGATATGGGTCTTTTCCTGCTGGCACATCAGGGAGGAACCAGTTACTACTCCAACTGCTCCAAGGCCCAGTAATTTGACAGCTTCCCGCCTGTTTAATATTTTATTCATGATAGCCTGTTTAATTTAAGTTGCTAGTTACTGGGTACTGGTTGCTAGGTGTGTGGATGACAGTTTAATCATATTTTACCCGGTAACTAGTACCTGGCAACTTGAGTTAGTTAGATAAAATCAATCCAGTCCAGACTAAACAGTGCTCCTTCTCCCCCTTTAAATTTAAGGTAAATATCCATAGTGGGCGATACCTGATCAAGAACTGTGTTAACTGTTTTCCAGTTATCCCAGCCGTCTGTTGATACAACATTGACATCGCCAATTATGGTACCGTCAAGACTGTCCACAACAATCTCAATAGTACCTCCATCACCCCCCGAAGCAACCCTGGCAAAAAAGTTTCCACCAAAGTCAAACGGCATCTTTACATTTGGAAAATGTAACCAACTACCATTCTCTACCTGACTAATATAAAATCCTGTTTCTTTATGCTCAGCATATTCCAGATCACCAGATTTTTCAAAATAGTTTTCGGCTTCGATCAATTCTATTGCATCGTACCAGCCCACGCCTTTCCGGGATGGAAAACTTCTGACAATCTCTCCATTGTCCCGGTAATGAATAATATCAAGGCAGGTTTTCCGGTATTTATCTGTCGGGAACAAATCATGGTAAGCGACATACCATTGTCCCCGGTATTGAAAGACTGAACCATGTTCATTTCCCTTCATTCCATGCGCAATGACTGTGCCCCTGAAATGATAAGGTCCTGCAATATGATCTGAAGTAGCATAATCAAGAACATCATAGGAAGAACCACCCACCCTCGAATAAAGTAGGTAATAGATCCCGTTCCGCTTCCAGACAAAAGGACCCTCCCGGTAACCGATATGATCTTCAATGATAACATCGCGGATCTCTGACTTAAATGAGATCATATCATCATTGAGTTCAACCAATAAACAGGCTCCATTACCCCAGAACAGGTATGACCTGCCGTCATCGTCAGTAAATGCAGCCGGATCGATATTATAAATTCCACTCTCTGAATCCTGAAGTTTGGTATCGCTATCCACCAGCGGATGTCCCAAAGGATCAATAAACGGCCCGTAAGGTTTATCAGATACCCCAACGCCGATCCGGCCTTTCCAGACACCCCTGATATCGGACAGCGGGAAATAGAAATAATACTTCCCGTCTTTTTCAATACAATCCGGCGCCCAGCAATGGTCAGGCTCTGGTGCCCATGACACATCCTCACCCTTCAGCGCAACCCCATGATCCGTGAAATTCAGCAGGTCGTCAGTCGAAAATACCTTCCAGTCCTTCATGATCCAGAACTCATTCTCCGGCGAGAAATCATGCGAAGAGTAGACATATACCCGGTCGTTAAAAACCCTTACTGATGGATCGGCCGATCCTTCCTTTATCGCAGGATTACCTCCTGTTGTTCGGGAAACCTCAAGGACACTTTCCTGTTCAGGTTGGCTAATCCTGCATCCGGGAATAACCATTGCAGCGCATAAGCTTACTAATACAATAATTTCAACCTTTCTTTTCACTTCGAATTATATTTAGAATGTCATTTTTTAAGCTGTTCCAGTATAGCTGCAGCCCAGACATGATTTGAATTAAGCCTGACGGCAGCTTCGAGTTCCCTGGTGGCATCTGCGTTCAATCCCTTACCCAGGTATCCCAAACCCAACAGGTAATATGCATCGGCTTTCATGTCATCCGGGGTCTGCTGCTCCCCAAACTTGGCGAAGAAGTCTAATTCGGGACTTTCAAGCTGTCTTATTCCAAGGGATATTAATCCATCATAAATTTCCTGCGCCTCCTCTTCCCTGCCTAATTCCTGCAAGGCCCGCGCCCGGAAAAAATAGCTATCTGATAATTGTGAATGCAGTTTCCTGGCAGCAGCGTTCTCATAGGCTTCCTTTGCTTTTCCCGGTTCATCCAGCAATTCATAAATAGTGCCCATACGGTAATACACCTCGCACAGCCTGCCTCCCCTGTAAGGTTCTGCAACCATCATGTTTTTGGGAAATTTCAGTGCTTCTGAATAATGATACAGGGCCTGTTCATACTGACCTGCATCTATATTTTCCAAGCCCAGCAACAAATGGGCATCTACATATGAACCGTATGCTTTACTGATTCCTTCCCATTGCTTGAAATAATTCTCATTTAAAACTTTCATTGCTTCATCATATCTCTTCATCTGAACGAGTATCATGATCTCGCGGGACAAGGCATCTGATACATTGTTATTGGCAATAACCTCATGGTGATCCTGTAACATTTTTAATCGCTTCTCAGGATCGATCCGGCCATCGGCGCAGATCTGGTCCAGCTCAAATATCAACCGCTGGTCCGAAGGATTCAATTGTATAGCCTTCTCATACCTCCCGATAGATTTTTGAATATCATTGAATGTCCTGTAATATGCCATCCCCAGGTTCCTGTAAACCATTGAATATGAATCGTCCAGATCCCTTGACAACTCCCAGTTAGCAATGGCTCTTTCAGGTTGCATTTCGAAAAGAAGATTTCCAAGGTAACAGGGAGCCCGGGAATCGTCAGGATTAACCTTCATAGCCAGCTCAAGCACATCGATGGATTCAAGCCGGAAGGGAAAAACATAATCCGGAGACAGGCTCATTGCGTACCGGAAATCCGCTTCTGCCTGCGACACTTTTCCCGATAAATGATTATAATACCCCAGGTAATAATAAACCATAGGATGATCAAATCCTTTCTGCTTCGTTCGTGTGTCAACCAGTGAGAGGATGCTGATGGCATCATCCCACAATCCTGCATGTGCATACTCCAGGGAAATCTCAATATACCACTGAACATAATTACTCATCCTGGTAGTGATAGCCTGTAAAGATTCAATTGCCTTCCGCTCCTCATCCATGGCAAGGTAGCCCCTGTGCATTTCAAATAAGGACCAGAAATCGAGCGGATCATTCATTGAGGTATTGCTCGCAATTTGAATGGCCTGATCGGTTTTACCCAGCTTCCTTAATATCGCTGATTTCAGATTGCTCGCACAGATGTTCTTGCTATTTGTCGAAAGCGACCTGTTTAAATGATCAAGCGCTTTCTTATACTCTCCATTCCTTGAGTCGATCTGGGCCAGCTGATAATATCCTGCTGAATGAAACGCCTGGCTCCATGTGGCCTGGTACAGGTTTTTGTAGGCTACCTCATACTTACCCTGGTACTTCTGGCAAAGTCCAAGATAATAATATCCTTCACCATCCCGGGGCTTTGTATGATTACTGGTAATCCTGTCGACTGCCCGCTGCAAATGCTCCTCGGCACTGGCATATAAACCTTTCCTGAGATTCATCAGTCCCACCGCTGTATTCACCCGGTAATCGCCCGGATCTCTCGACAATGCCTCCTGGTAATATGGATCGGGTTTGAACGATGGATTATAAAACTGTTCGAGCCTCAATCCGGTATAGTACAATTCTTCAATGGTTTCTATATCAGCAGGAGGTCTTGGAGGTTCAGCCACATCAGGCATAGGTAGGTCCTCTGATTTAACTGGCACATAGCTTACCAGCTCAATCCCATCTGCTGACTGAAGAACAATTTTCAAATCGGTTTCCAAAGTTCCGCCAGGAACGTCGATGTTTTTCATATAAGGATTCCCGGGATCAATATCGATTGCTTCCTCAAAAATAATATCCCCGGATGCATATAAAATTACCTTCGCACCTTTCCTTTCAGAGGTGGTATTGAAACCAATCTGAGCAGTATTGCCTGATAATTCAAGATTCACTGCGGCATCCTTGTTTGCATTTTTTACCCCTCCGATTTCCCGGACCGGATATAAATACTGTTTCAGATATTTCGACTCATAAGGCTGTAACCAGCTGTAATCCGGTTGATTATCAGAGTATCCCCCGATCATAAGCTCCAGCTCAGGACCATCAGTTTCGGTCAGGGCTTCGTCCCACATCTGTCCCCTCGGACCCGTACTCCAGGTCCAGAATTTTTTTCCCGGCGCAATGTGGTGATTTGAAAAACACATGGTCCCGGCATTCCGCGAATGATCATACCCTCCTACAAAATCATCTTCATAATTCCAGCAGAAGATCGAAGTCCATTCAGGGTGGTTTTTCCACCAGCTGATATCTATACCATCGTAGTACTCAACCCTGTTATAAACCTCATCCGCAATGGGCCAGTTTACGAACTGATTTTTCCCGTGGTAAGTCCCGAATTGGGTTGATGGGGGAAACATAACCTGGAACTCCTGGTTAGTATGCACACCGACGTTGGCAAAATAGAGAAAGGAATGGGGTAATGGTGTCCTGTTGATTGGCCTGAAAGTAATTTCGAAATATGATTTTCCAGGATAAACCGAAATACCCAGCATGAATTTCATCCTGTGGCGTATTTCCAGTTCACCAATCCAGACAGTGGCACTGCCATCCGGATTCTCTTCCATTACATAGTCCACCGGCATAAATGCTGTGGCCCGGTGGTGATGAGGAAAGTTCCACTCGATGCCACCCGATATCCATGCCCCCAGCATTCCTATTAGCTGGGGTTTGATCACATGCTGCTTATAGATGAAATCATAATCATTGGTTTTGTCGAGTGCACCAAACAGCCGGCCACCTATTTCAGGAAGAAGCTCAACCTTTATGTATTCATTTTCCAGGAAGACCATATCGTAATCCCGCTCGACCCGTGTATCCGAAAGGCTTTCATAAATAGGATATGGATAAACCCTCCCCTGGGCTCCCTGGTAAGCCCTGCCATTGTAGAACCGTGGATTCTTTCCGGGGGGATCAACCAGGTAAGTGGGCATGGTTACGGGCTCTTTCCATATTTTAACCGGGGATTGACTGGTTAAATCTGTAACAGATAAAAAGACAACAACCAGGGAAAATAACAATTGTTTCATATCAATTTTATAATTTAGTCAATTTAGTCATTCTAGTCAATTTAGTCAATTTAGTCATTCTAGTCATTTTAGTCATTCTAGTCATTCTAGTCATTTTAGTCATTTTAGTCATTTCCCCCCTACCAGTCCTCCAACGCTTTTTCAACTACCTCGGTTAACGTTTCAGTGGCCGGAGATATCCTTATCCGGTAATGGTATAAATCCGGATAGGTCCTGTATGCATGCCGCACCGTGATAGGAGTTCCTCCCACTCCACTCACCCTGTGATCGATATTCAG
>JADHVS010000123.1 GCA_016783865.1 Bacteroidales bacterium | reverse complement strand
AAATCTTGTCATCAATGCCAATTGAAGTATTTACCGATAAATTTAGTAAATTCTATTCCACCTTGAGAACACACTACAAATTCTAAATGTAAACATCTAGTTTAATGTGCTGTATATTAATTCATTAATTAAAAAGTTTATTTTTTTTAGGTTTTTAAGGTAACCTTCCATGCCAATCTGGAATAAACATGTGAGTTGATCCCTTAAGCGATAGCCGAAAAGCTTTTAACAGAGTAGGCATGATTCACAAAAACCTGAAAAAATGAAATCTTTAATCGCCCTGTTTTCCGTAAAAAAAGTTGATGCTTCCATAGCATCGTTAAATGCAGACTTTCTTACAATAAATGATTTAATGAAGATCCGTGGTGGAGGTGAACCAGCTGGGAGAGAGGAACAAAATATCGTGGTTCCCGACTAAAAACCTTAACGTATTGAAGTTTATTCATTGACATGTTGGAATTTAGCCAGGATGATCTGAGTATAACATCATAGGATGTTGTCTGGAGAAGCCTGAGCGGGATGAAGTGAAAGCGGAAAGGACTTGACAAGGCCCAAGAGCCGAGGTGCAAGTTAGATAGTATCAGACTTTAGGATTCATAAATCCTTAAAGAATGATATCATGAGTTATCCACATGTGTGCCTGAGTGTAATATACTGGTATACATTGAGTTACATTATATTATAGTTTTTTGATCTGGAAAATACATTTTGAAACAAGATATATGAAACTTTATTTTAAATCATATAATGATGGAACAGATTAGTAAATATCAGAACTACATCCAGCCATTTCTGGATGGGGAACTGAGCCGGGAGGAACTGGATTGGATCAACAAGGAATTGGAGAACAATGCAGTCCTTGCGGAGGACATTAAATTGTACCGGGAGGTAGACAACGCCATCAGGGATGAAGATGTGCTGGATCTTCGCGACCAGCTTAATATTATTCATAACAACCTGGGTGACGAAGTCAGTAATCCTAAAAAACCTGTACGGTACAGGAAAGCTATCTCTTATGCAGCCATTGCTTCAGTGGCTATCCTGATCTCAGTAGGCGTAATGTATAAATTGCAAACACGCAAACTGAGTAACCAGGAAATATATGAAAAGTACTACGAACCGTACGAGGTGACCATGGTCTACCGGTCTGCAGAGTCCTCTTCTACAGCTTTGCTGCAGGAAGCAAGACAAATGTATGAAGCCGGTCTGTACACGGACGCCATTGCACTGTACGAGGAGGTACTGATGAAGGATCCGGAAGACATGGAGTCCACACTCTATTCAGGTATAAGCTACCTGGAAACGGACCAGTATGTCGAAGCCGATAAATCTTTCAATACCATTCTGGATCAAAACGATAACCTGTTTATCGAACAGGCAGAATGGTGCCTTGGTTTCTGTTACCTCATGACCAATGATATGGTCACAGCCAGGAAACACTTTGAGTCGATTGCCAACAGCAACAGCTCATATAAAGACTCTGCAGGTAAAATTGTTAAAAGATTGAAGTAAAGACAGATATCATTGAATCTCCATGAAGAAAGACTTCACATATGATGAGCTTCATGATTACGCTGCAAAGCTGGAAATCAGGGTGAAAGAATTGGAGCAGAGGATCAGGAACGGCAATGACCAGGCTGATAAACTGAAAGCCAGGTTCCTGTCAAATATCTCACATGAGATTAGGACTCCAATGAACGCCATCCTGGGATTCTCCAGTCTTCTCAATGACCACCAGCTACCTGGTAATAAAAGAGAAGAATATATGGACCTGATTAACCAGAGCAGCACAAGACTGATTCAACTCGTAGAGGCAATGATCGATGTTTCCCTACTGGAAACAGGACAACTTCAAATCAGAAACGAAGAATGTTATATTAACCAGCTCCTGACTGATATCTACCATTATTATAATATCGACAGACACAGAAGCAACAGGAACCATATAGCCCTGTTGCTGAACATAGCGGTAAGACAGGATGATTTTAAAATATATACCGACCAGTACAGACTGCACCAGGTGATCTCCAATTTATTGAACAATGCCTTTAAATACACCGAAAAAGGAATCATTGAATTCGGATATCATCTGGATGAGGAGTCTGAAGAAGTCATGTTTTTTGTGAAAGACAGCGGAAAAGGAGGTCTTAAAGATTCCGAAAAAATCTTTAAGAGTTTCGAAAAAAATGAAAAGAGCCAGAATTTAGATGCTGGCATTGGATTAGGCCTGACTATTTCGAAAGGGATCATCGAATTGTTAGGCGGGAAAATATGGGTGGAAGAAAACGTGTTTCATGGATCAACTTTTAAATTCACAATCCCCTGCAAAACTGTAAGGGATATGGAATCAACTCAACTCAATACGTTCTCTAGTGAGTTATTTATTGCCTGATTTTTCGGGAAACAGGGCGAATGTTTATCCAGGATCAACGGGCGAAAGATTAAAAAGGAAGATCGTCGGACTCATCAAAAGGAGGAACGTCCTCTTCACTCAGCGGAGCTGAAGGAGGAGGAAGTCCTTCCGAGGTTCCGGCGATCTTTTCTATTTTCCAGGCTTCAAGATTGGTGAAGTAAGACACCTTGTCGTCCTTCACCCATCTCCTGCCCCGAATATTAAAACTTACACGGATCTTATCATTGATGTCCATTGAATCGATTATGCCACATCGATCCTGTGTTAACTGAAATTTGATCTGATCTGTGAATTCCATTCCACCACTGGTGTTCTCAATCCGCTCAACCACAAATTCCCGTTTTTTAAACGTATCACTGATCTGAGTAATCTCAAATTTCTCAATTAGTATACCGGTAAGTTCAAAACTCATTGTTTATTGCTGATTAGGTTCTGCTTTGACGATATCAAACAATTCAACTTCGAAGATCAATAAATCATTTGGCCCGATCTTTCCACCAGGCATGGGACGTATACCATAACCCAACTCACCAGGTACCCAGATTGTCCATTTCGATCCCACCGGCATTAATTGCATGGCTTCCTGCCACCCCTTGATAACTCTTCCTACTTCAAAGGTCACGGGAGCTTTATCCAAAGAAGAATCAAAGACGGTCCCATCAAGCAAGGTTCCATGATAATGTACATTTACCTGATCTGAAAGAGATGGTTTTGGCCCATATCCTTCCTTGATAATTTCATATTGAAGCCCACTTTCGGTGGTGATCACGCCATTACGCATACCATTTTTATTGAGAAAGTCCCTGCCTTTTATTAAGTTTTCTTCAGCTACTGCCATCTCAAGCCTCTGCATGTAAGAAGATATGATCTGATTGGCCTGGTAAGAATCAATTTCTGGATCTATGTCCTCCATAACCTCCCTGAAACCCCGAATCATAGCATCGTAATTAATCTCCTTCATCGGACTGTTCTTAATATTTGATCCTATGCTGACACCAATACAGTAACTGGCGGAATCAAGTTCATTCTGCAAAGCAACTTCCCCGATGTTTTGCTGACAAGAAGCAAGAATAATGGTACCAAGTAAAATACCTGTGGTCAATGTAAGTAATTTCATGTTCGTTGTTTTTAAATTAAGCTGCGAAGTTACTTATTATTCCTTAATCACAAAACGGAGTAAATATCGATAAATGGAAGACATTTTTTCATACAGATTTAGTCCCGCGGAGCATTTCACGCTTACCCGGAGGTCCCGGTAGTTTCACTACCTGGAATCCACACAACTCCATAGCCCTTCTGACTGAACCTTTGGAGGAATATGTGGTGAGAATACCTGCCGGCTGCATCGAATCAAACAGTTTCCGGAATATATCCCCTGACCATAGATCCGGTTGCTTGTCCGGAGCAAAAGCATCAAAATAAATGATATCATATTTATTATCCAACTCAAATGAAACCAGATCAGCCTTTATTTTCCTTATTGAGAAAAACTCAGTCAGTTGATTGTCTTTTTCCCACTCACAGGAATGAATCTGATCAAACCACTGAATTTTGGAACCAGCAAATAACTCAGCATAATTTAATTGGTTAATTACTTCCTGCGATAACGGATACTTCTCAATAGCATGATAAACTACATCACGCCTTTCCTCCTCTGCCCGAATCATCGTGAGAAAAGCATTTAGTCCCGTTCCAAGTCCCATTTCAAATATCCTGACATCAACGGCCTGATGAAAACTGAACGCAGAATTTATGAATATATGAATGGATTCGGTTACTGCTCCGTGAATAGAATGATAGTATTCATCCAGCTCTTTAACATACAGGGTATGTGATCCATCATGAGTTTTATAAAGATACTGTTTGTTCATTTTTCAGATCGAAGATAGTAAGAAGCCAATTATGCATGAATTCTTAATCTTAATATTATGAAATATATTATAGCAAAAAAGACTAATTAGATATTAATCAGTTTATAAGTTTGTTCGTTTATCTGTATAAAAAATATACATATATGCCAAATTATTAATAAAATACATATAAAATTAAATCGGATCTAATGAAATAATCAATAATATTGTATGTTAAATAGTATGAATTATGGCTTCACTGAATATTTATCTTGAAAAAAGAAGGGATAAAGAAGGAAGGATAAGGACTAAAAATGTACCTGTATTGCTTTATTTCAGCTTTGATGGCCAGCGCTTACAATTAAATACCGGTGAAAAAATCAATTTCGACCAATGGGACTATGAAAAACAAAGAGTTGGTGAATCCATCCCGGGAAGTAAACAGGTAAATGCCTGCCTGGAGTTGCTTGCAGATGAGGTGATTCAAACCTACAGGGAAGCTAAGGCTGCCGGAATTAAACCAGGACCAGAATATTTGCGACAGAACCTGAAAGCAAGGTCAAGACGAACAGGGCATCCATTTTTCGAGATACTGATGAAGTTTATTAACAGTAAAAGCGAAAAATGGTCAATCCATACTTTCAGAAAGATAAAAACCAATTATAACCACCTTCGGGAATTTGAAACCAAAACAGGCTATACGTTGGATTTCAACAGGATTAACCAGGATTTCTATGAGAAGTACATTAATTTTTTCCTTGATAAAGGAAATTCAAACGCTACCGTCTATAAAAATTTAATGATATTGAAATGGTTCCTGAACTGGGCAACCCGTAAAGGTTACAACAAACAAACCTTTTACCGGGAATATCAATTCCCATGGGAGCATGACTATAAAGCTGATGCGGTGGATTATTACCTGGAGTGGGATGAGATAATGAAGCTGTATCACGCCAGTGTCCCGGATGAAAACTCAGATCATGCCAGAAATATATTTTGTTTTTTATGCTTTACAGGTTTAAAATATACAGACCTGCGTTCAATCAGAGCAAACCTGATTACTGAGAAAGGGATCAGGTTGATGCATCGTAAGGCTGATGCATTCGTACCATTCAATAAGTTCTCATCTGAAATTATCACTAAATATCAACAAGAAGGTGCCGGCAATCAGATATTTCCTAATATGCATATTGTTACTTTAAACCGGTTAATTAAGCAGGTCGGGAAAAAAGCAGGGCTGACCGGTCCCTTTCATCTGACATTGGAAAACGAGAATGAAAAACTGGCTAAAGAGGTACCTAAATATCAAATTCTCTCAACCAAGGTGGCCAGGAATAGCTTTATTGTTCATGCGTTGCAGCTGGGTATTCCCATACAGGTCATCATGCAGATTACTGCGTTAAAGACTCTCTCCGGTGTAAATAAATTCATTCAATCTACAGCTACAGAACTTGAGAAAGAAATTGTGAAATTCGATGGATTAGTCTACTCAGATTAGAATATCGTCTTCATATCCCAGCTTGATGACTTCAATTTTGTTCGGATCGGCAACTCCCAATTTATGTCTCGTTTCGGCATATGCCACATGATGTGCGGGCGGATTAACAGGACTCTCCTCACCGAAGAATTCATTTCTCTTCATTTGCAGAATCCTTAAGCCTGTAGCATCACAGGCAACAGGATCAAATCCGACAATAAGCCCGTAATACCTCCAGGTATAATTTGGATTGAAATGATGAGGTCCGCTGCCATGGAAAAGCGGAGTTAGCATAACCAATATATTTAACCTGGTTTTCCCTTTAACAACAGGTTCCTCCCAAAGCTTCGCCAGATCGGCGCAGGTGTCTCCATGCCAAGCTGAAGGATTATTTACAAACATGATGTAATTCTTCAGCAGACTTCCAACACCCGACCAATAGTGAGTGCGGAATGGCCGTACATTGATTAGAGCTGTAGAACCGGTAAATATCGGATCATTTAATACCCCGCGATCTTTGATCCCGATCTTATCCTCTTCCACGCCACAATCCATTACACGTTTTTTCAGATATTGTTCCAGCTCAGATGGCGTTGGTAAATAGTTCCATACATTGGATTTGATGCCCACAATATCCTCTGGCTTGATTAATTTTTTCCAGGCATCCACCGGATCCTCCATACCTGATAATGTAGTAACGGCTTTATCCATCATGTTGGAGATCACATCTGGATTCACCTTGTTCAGATCATCCAATACATCTTTGTCCCTGATCAGTACGACCTTTGTTTTATCAGCATTCAGCGAAAGTAAACTCGCTGGTGATCCCATGTAAACCGCACCTGCAATGGCAGCCGATGTAGTACCCTTGATGAACTCCCTGCGATTAATTGATTTCGATTTCATGTTGTATGGTTTAAGAATTATTTTTAAATAACTCAATTGCGGAATTAATTAAAATGATGATGTCTTCATCCTGACTTCCGTTAAATCCAACAGCAAGGAAAGAATCCATTAACTTACATCCTGTAAATGTTCCGTCTTCCAGTTTTACGACACCCGATTCATCCAGTTCGGGAATAAATTCTTTTACAAACGATTGATAACCAGCCCTGGCCACTTCAGGATCATGATAATCGATCAGTAACAATATCATTCGGTTATCCTGATCACCATAACGGGCCAGTACACAGTTCGACTTCGAGTCGATTAAAAATATGTTTTCATCGGAGATATAATAATGGGTGTTGATCCAGGCCGAATGGTGAAAATATCGTATGCTCTCTTTTACAAGCCCCTCTTCAGGCAAATAAGACAATACCCCGGGAAGCTTTCCCCTGGTCCCAATATTCGACTCTATGGTACGGGCAAGTGACATAATGGCTTCCCTGGATTCTGGCGTCTCAGGATAAGACATGATGGAAATATAATATTGGTCCTGCCAGAATAAAACCACTCCCATATCAAGGTATGCCCCCTGACCTATATCGGCATTTGATGTCTCGCTGGAGAAAGAAAAAACTCCAAATGCATCCCGGGCACTGTTCATGGAGAACACGTCAAGGATGATCCCTGGCTGATCAACCGCTGTGTAAACATGACTATAAACATTTGAAAATCCGAAGGATATATAAAGTTCAGCCCCTCCATTAATATATTCAAACAGATTGTCCTGGGAATAGGTATTCGATTCGCTGAGCTTCCAGGCGCCGACCTGGTCAGGAATCATTTCATCCTGTGGATCAATATGGGATTTCATCTCAGTTGCATTTTGAATGAAAAGAGTAAGGAAAAATGAGATAAACCATGTTACGTGTAGCATCAATAAAGTTAATTGATGAGCCTGTAAGATATAAAAAATCTGGTAAAAGCCCGGAGATTATAATCAGTCCTCTTGTGGGTGATCGGATTTTTCAGGCTTGAACCTGGGCAGATACTCAGGATACAAATTATCCATGGCCCTGAACATGTTTTTCCTCGCACCTTTATTCATCTTTTCGATAAGGTTTATCAGGTCCCTAACACTCTCCCTCCGGGTGGTGTCTTCATAGTGACAGCTCTTGTCCTGTTGCTGAAATGATCGCAACCGGGCATATTCGGACAATTCCTCTTCGGGGATCATTAACAGCGGCCGGATCAGTTCTATCCGTCCTTCAAACATGGCCAGCTTTTGAGGGAGGGAACTATACGATCCATGAAAAATCATATTCAATAACATCGTTTCCAATGCATCATCCTTGTGATGGCCCAATGCTACCTTGTTGCAATCCAGCTCTTTGGACTTTGCAAATATGGCTTTTCTCCTGTGCCATGAACAAACAAAGCAGGGTGATTTATCAGGTTTCACCGACAAGTCAACTTCAATTTCTTCGAGGTGCAGTGGAATAGCGATATCATCACAGATATTCTGCAGATAATCTGTATCCATTTCATAACCAACGTTTATTGCAGTTACATGTATTGCCATCAGGTCGAAGGAATACGGCAGGTGTTTTTTTACATCGGCGAGGGCCTCCAACAGGATCATCGAATCTTTTCCGCCGGACAAACCAACCAATACCCTGTCATTCTCACTGATCATGTCAAACTCATGGATGGCCTGGTTAACTTTATTGCAGATCTTCCTGAATTGTTTCTTAACCTTGTGGTGATCTTCAACCATACTGACCTGTTTAGGGTAAATAAAAGTAACAAAATAAGTCTTGCCCGGAGCAGTGAAGTCTCAATATAGCAGGAATTATTTTTACATTTGGGTATCCATTCAGGATCAAACCGAATTCAATGAGGTATTGCTGGTACATATTGTTTTTGTTTTTTTTGATACCGTCTGTTAGAGGGCAGCAATTTGAATGGCAGGCCGGATTTGACGGATTCCTTGATAACAGGGAGTACTACAATTCATTACAAGAGCCTCAAACCATTTTTGGCAGCCGGTTTTCACTCGAAATAGGCGGTAGCATTAACCAGGAACACAGGTTGCGCGGAGGCTTAAACTACATGTATGAGTTTGGAGGACCGGCCGATGCATGGAAGCCCAGTCCGGTGCTTTATTATCAATATGACAAAAAACCGTTTACCTTTTTCATGGGAGCCTTCCCGCGAAAAGGGATCATAGATTTCCCGCTGGCCCTGTTGACCGACACCCTGAATTATTACCGTCCCAACGTGGAAGGAACTTATTTGGATATAAAGGGTGACTGGGGGTACCAGGATGTTTTTCTGGACTGGACCAGCCGGCAGACCGATACTGAATTTGAGCGGTTTATGTTTGGTTTTTCGGGACGTGTTAACTGGAATATGCTGTTTTTTAAGCACCATTTTCTGATGGGACATTTTGCGAGGCCGCGGATATTGCCACCCGATTTTCACCTGAGGGACAATGGTGGATTTGATGTGGCCATCGGTGCTGACCTGTCGGAATTCACCTTCCTGGATACCCTCTGGATCTCTATGGGTTCGCTGGTATCATTAGACAGGACCCGCAGTGTGGATGATGGATTCCAAACTCCCGCCGGATTTTTACTCAACGCGATGGTTTCCTGGCATGGGGTAGGGTTGTATGGTACTGTATACCAGGGGGAAGGACATACATTCCTCTATGGAGATGCTTTTTATAAGGCGAAACAGTATGGGCGACTCGATATGTTCTGGGCCCCGTTCAAATCAGAAAAAGTCCAGGGAAAAATTGTTTTTTCACTTCATTTTGTTGAAGGAATAACAGACACCTCGCAGCAGATACTGGTATCTATAAGGCTCTGATGAATGTCGAATAATGAATTTCGATTCACGATTCACGATTCACGATTCACGATTCACGATTCACGACTCACCGATCACTGATAATGTTGAAGCAGTTCTATGATCACTCCCAACTTCTCCGATCCATCCATATACCCGTACTCCCCACCATCCCATCCTCCATGCTGCACCATGGGGATATTAAAGGTCTTGAACTTCTTAACGGTTTCGTCCATTTCATCTATTTGGAAAGCAATGTGGTGGACTTTCTCACCTTCTCCGTCCAGGAATTCTTTCCATGTAGAATTTTCTCCAACAGGCTCGATGAGTTCGATAGTAATGTTTTCCAACTGAAAAAAGGCCAGTTTTGCTGCTGCATCTGTTGGTTTACCTCTGTAGGTGGTTGGATTCTCATGATGTCCCTCAGCCAGGATCACATTGGGTACCTCCATGCCAAGGAATTCGGCCCATGTTGCAGCCGATTTTTCAATGTCACTGACAATAAAACCTACCTGGGTCATTCTATGATTATCGAGCAATCCTTTCATATCATTTGATTTTGATGAATCTGAAATAGCAGCCGAAACCAGGAACAGGCTGACCACTAAAAGTAGAATAAGTGAATTTTTCATTGTGGAGTTGTTTTTGGCAATTTAGGTATATAAATTTGGACTGACAACATCAACTAATAACCGCTCCCGACTCACGACTCACGGTTTTTTAAAAAAAAACAAATTATGAGAAAAATAATTATTTTATCCGGCGCCATCCTGATAACATCCCTGCTATCGGCACAACAATCATCCCTTTACATGCCGCCAGCTTTCCAGAAGGCATATGAAAAAGGAACACGTTCGTGGGATGGCAACCCAGGACCCAATTACTGGCAAAATTCTGCTAAATACAATATCAAGGCAGAATATGATCCTGTGACAAAATTGATTGCAGGGAAAGAAACTATTCTGTATAAGAATAATTCACAGGACACCATACCTTATCTTGTTACAAAATTATTGCAGAACGCCTACAAAAAGGGAAATGCCAGGGATAATGAGATTCCTGCTGAGTTGCTGACCGATGGGGTCAAGATCTGGAAATTTGCTGTGAATGGGAAGACCTTTTATAAAGACAATGAACCCGTACTGGAAGATATTCCACCCTATTTCGTCCAGGAATTTGGGACCAACCTGCTGATCGTCCTCAGGAATAATCCCATCAAACCGGGAGATGAGGTCATCATTGAGGCTGAATGGGAGCTATCCCTGCCATCCCGTTCTTTAGTACGTACAGGTTTTTATGATTCCACTTCTTTCTTTGCAGGGTACTGGTATCCACAGGTATCAGTATATGATGATATCTCCGGATTTGATGTCTACTCCTATACCGGTATCCAGGAAACTTACAACGATATGAATGAGTATGAAGTTGAACTGACTTTGCCGTCGGATTACCTGGTATGGGCCACGGGAGTGCAGCAGAATGAAGAAGAGGTCTATTCAAAGGCGATCCTGAAACGAATTAATGCATCCAAAGAATCGGACGAACTCATGAAGATCGTTGAAAAGGAGGATTGGGGAAAAGGGCCGGTCAGCGGAGAAGGTAAGAAGACGTGGAAATTCAAAGCCTCCAATGTGCCCGATTTTGCCTGGGGGGCCAGTGATCATTTTTTATGGGACGCCACCAGCCTTGTAGTGGATCAGATCAATGGACGAAGGGTCTGGGTCCACTCCGTCTACCCTGATAATGAAAATGATTATTCAGATATCATAGGATATTGCCGGAAGGGGATCGATTATCTTTCCAACGATTTTCCTGGTGTTCCTTTTCCATATCCAAAACATATAACAATTCACACGCTGCATGCAGGTGGCATGGAGTTCCCCATGATGGCCAATAATAACTTTTTTGCCGATACTGCCATGTGTTACGATGTGACTGTCCATGAAATAGCCCATAGCTATTTCCCGTTTTATGTCGGGGTGAATGAGAGGCAATATGCCTGGATGGATGAAGGATGGGTTACAATTTTCGGCCATCTTGCTTTGAAGGCTGACGGATTCTCCCGGAACCAGTGGTTTATGGAGCCGACTTCATTGTATACCAACATGAGCAACAGTTTAAATAATACTCCCCTGATGGTCCCAAGCAGTATGCTCAATTTCTTCACCATGACAAATCATTATTATGTAAGACCGGTTCAGGCACAGCTGTTTTTGCTCGACCTGATGAAAGAGCTGGGCGTGGATAATCCGTTGCCTGAATATATCGGGCGCTGGAACGGGAAGCATCCTACACCCTATGATTTCTTTTTTACCATGAATGATATTGCCGGGGAGGACCTCGCATGGTTCTGGAAGCCATGGTACTTTGATTTTGGCTATGCCGACATGGCCATTAAAGAAGTTAAGAATAACGGGAACCAGGTAGAAATCACGGTTAAAAAAGTGGGCACCCATCCTGTCCCGATACACCTGGAAATAACCTATGATGAAAACCTCGTAGAAAATGAAACGGCTTCCATCCAGGTCTGGAAGGATGGGAGGGATGAGCATACCATTGTAATTGAGACAGATGTTAAAGCGCTCAAAGTGGTGCTGGGCAGCACAGAAATACCGGACGTTAATCCGGCCGATAACACCTGGAAGGCTTTGTAGGCGGAAATGAGCTAAAATGACTAAAAACAAATAAACAATTAAACCAATAAACCAATGAAAAATTTGATTTCCCGCAGAAAGTTTATCAGGAACTCATCTGCAACAGCCCTTGGTCTGACTATAATACCCAGTCACGTCGTGAGTGGACTGGGCCATATCCCACCGAGCGACAAGCTCAATATTGCCGGAATCGGAATAGGTGGTAAAGGGCAGTATAACCTGGACAACATGGTGGGTCAGAATATTATGGCACTCTGTGATGTGGATTGGGCATATGCCAAACCAGTCTTTGAAAAGTACCCAAAGGCCAAAACGTATAAGGATTTCAGGGTGATGTTTGAGAAGGAAAAGAAGATCGATGCGGTTGTCATTGCCACTCCTGACCATACACATTACCATCCGGCCAGACTGGCAATGGAACTGGGCAAACATGTGTATGTTCAGAAACCCCTTACTCATTCAATATGGGAATCGAGGGAACTGGCCAGGCTGGCAAAGAAATATAAAGTGGCTACACAGATGGGGACGGAAGGACATTCTGCGGATTCTGTCAGGGAAGTGACAGAGATCCTTCAGGCAGGTGTGATTGGGGAAATCCGTGAGATACATGCCTGGACCAACAGGCCTATCTGGCCACAGGGCATGGACCGTTTCACAGAAGAACCTCCAGTTCCTGACACACTCGATTGGGACCTGTTCCTGGGGCCAGCTCAATACAGGCCGTATCACCCGGCCTACACCCCCTGGAGCTGGAGGGCCTGGTGGGATTATGGAACCGGAGCCCTGGGTGACATGGGTTGCCACGTGCTGGATGTTCCCTTCTATGCCATGAAGCTTGGATTCCCCAAAT
>JADHVS010000122.1 GCA_016783865.1 Bacteroidales bacterium | reverse complement strand
TTAGTAAAGTAATATCACAAAATTCACAATTATAAGGACAGCCTCTTGAATACTGAATATTCATTGTGGCATATTCTTTCAAATTAATTAAGTTCCATTGAGGAAGCGGAGTATTATGAATATCTGGCCATTGGCCGGATCTATCATATATGTGTTTTGGGCATCCGTTCTTTATGTCTTCTAAAAAAGAAGGTAAAGTAATTTCAGCTTCATTAAGAATCAAATGTTCTACTTCGTTATAATCTTCGTGCCTCGAAAAGAATAAAGGACCTCCTGCAACTATCTTTGTATCTAATGCCTTACATCTGTTAATAACCTTTCTCACTGATCTTTCTTGAACATCCATAGCGCTAATGAAAACGAAATCAGCCCATTGGATATCTCTATCTCTCAAAGGATTAACATTCATATCAATTAACTTTCTTTCCCATTTCTCAGGAAGCATTGCCGCCACTGTTAATAATCCAAGTGGTGGGAAACTTGCTTTTTTATAGATAAATTTTAAAGCATATTTAAAACTCCAAAAAGTATCCGGATACTCTGGGTACACTAATAATATTTTATAATTTGAATTCATGGATTATGGAGGAGAATAAAAAATGAGAAGAGAAATGATTGAATATAATAATACGAATTTACACCTTTTTACCAAATTGTATATCTTAAATTCAATAAGGAGTAATGGGTGTTTATTGAATAGATTTTTTAATCAATTTTATAACTTAATAAATCTAAAATCAACTGAACAAAAAATAAGAAATTTCGTCACTTTTTATAATTATTCAAATAAGTCTGTTTTTACCCAAACAATCTTCCCCCAAATAATTAAAAATTGAAACCTCCCCTGAATTTGAAAGCAAACAATCGGACGGTTTTTTTAAAGTACAATCCTTGTTTTCTTTTACCGGACTCCCGATATTTACAATTTTAAACGGAAAAATTGATTTCAGAAGCAACCATTCCATAATTTAATTCATCTGTACAGGTGTATAAACCCTTTATGCTACAAATCATGAAAATAATAATTTCTCTTGTAGTATCCATGGTATGCACTTTGAATTTGCTATACGGGAATGATTCCACGTCAATAAACAGCTGTCAGGCTGACTTCAACTATAGTTATAACCATGTGATTATGTGCATTATACCCTGTTCCCCCATTCAGTTTTCTGATAATTCCCAGGGGGAGGCCGTTCATTGGTTCTGGGATTTTGGTGACGGCAATACCTCGGAGGAGAAGAACCCGCTGCATATCTATACTTTCCTGGCAGACAATTCCGGGACGTATATGCCTGAAGAAATAAAGGTTTGTTTGACGGTGGTCTTTGCTGACAGCTGTGTTTCTGAGCAATGCAAAATAGTTTCACTTATTGCTGAACCTGATAAATGCCATGTGTTTTTCCGGCCTTACAGAAACGACAGCATCGTCAGTATACCTGAGATTATACCCTATTCATTCGATGTACAGGTTCCTGAAAATACCGTTCAGTGGCTCTGGGATTTTGGAGATGGAACTGTAAGTGATGAACCTGATCCTGTGCATGGATTCAATTTCATGGGGGGATTATATACCGTCTGCCTGACGGTCGTTACGACAGACAGCTGCACCCAGACCTATTGTACAGATCTTTACGCAGGATCGCATGACACTATTGTTTTCCCTGATTGCCAGGCTGGTTTTACTTATAGTATTCTTGAGAGCTATCCTTTGCAATATGCCTTTTCTGATAACTCATCCGGAGATCCCGAGGGCTGGTTCTGGGATTTCGGTGACGGCAGCTACAGTACAGAACCCAATCCTGTCCATGTTTTCGAAAGAAAACCTCTGTATGACAGCGTTACACCTTACTACTCCTATCCTCCAGACTTTGCTTACAGAGTATGCCTGACCATAAATACTCAGTCTGGTTGCTCCAGCACTTATTGTCAATACATATCTGCCCCGTACGATACCCTCGTCACGAATCCCTGTGATTACAGGATCATGCTGAATACTTCCAATATTCTCGGATTACCTTGTAGCGGAACAGCTTCGGCCAGTCTTTTCAATCCCATTGACCAGCAGGAAATACCTTCTTCCATCTACTGGTCTACAGGCGTTTCAGGAACCTCTGTTTCCAGTCTTTGTGCAAACATGCCTTACTATGTGATACTGACCTCACCCGACGGATGCACTGTGGCTGGATCTTTTGCTGTTATGGACTATTCTGTCCCTGTTTATACTTTTGGGTACTGGTCATATTCAGGTACAGGGAATGAACAACATTTCACATATAGTACTCCTGACAGTTCATACCAGTGTTTCTGGGACTTTGGAGATGGAATTATATTGGAGGGTAATGATATTATGCGTACAATGCCAATAAACGAGAATACTTCTGTCGAGCTGAAAGTTTACGATATGAGCGGCAACCTGGTACACAGCGAAGAGATTGATATCTCAAATAATGCAACTACCTTGAATGAACCTGTAGTACCATACATCAGGCTCTATCCCAACCCTGCATCTGACTATCTCTATCTTGACCTGAAAGAAAACAGCTATGAATATATTGATTTTGTGATCGTTGATATGACAGGAAAACAGGTGCTCAGTCAAAGATTGTCTGGGAACAATAACGGGACCTACAGCATCGATATTAATGATTTACCAAACGGGTTATACCTAACCCGTTTACTGCATAGAAACCAGCTACTTGGAAGCCATAAGTTCTTTAAATAATCATGATTTATAATGTCTTAAAAATAATTTTATAAGAGAAGGAAAAAAGAATTTATAGAGAAAGTTTAAGAGATACTTTTCTTATTAAAAAACGTACGTTATTTAATAATGTTCTGACATTCTGGTGGTATTTACGTTTAGCATTTGCATCACCCTCATCATAGAATTTGATATCGTAAGCAGGGTCTGTGTTATTCACAATAAGGGATTGGATTTCATTAATAATCCTCTGGCCTAATTCAATATCTTTCTTAATATTCAAGAAATATAAGCGCTCAAAATACCAAATATCACAGGTGTTCAGATCATAGTGTTCCGGCTTAAGATGATCAATAATTATTCTCATTGAAGGATTATGAATAAAAAGTTAAATTCAGACTTTAAAGATGATAAAATGAAGGGATCTTTAATATAGAGGAAACTGTATCCAATTATGTATCCAAAATAGACTTTAATATTTTTATAATACTGTATATCAGCAGCTTAAGATTTACCTAATTAGTTCTGTGGGAGCGAGCAATCGTGAATCGAGGGTGTGGGGAGAAGAGACAGCAGTCAGTAGACAGTAGATACAAAGACAATGATTATCTATTAAGTACCACACTAAAATACCCTTTCCCAAATTCCTTCTGACTTCTTTTTTAAACATTTTGTTGATAAGCTTATAAATAATAAAAAAACTCAGTATTCTACTATTGATTTATAGTATTTAATAGTTATTTTTGTCCGAATTGTAAGTTGAGATGGATCATTTGTATTATACAAGGCATACATTGTTCTTACTTAAATCAATTCGAAGTTGATGAGAATGGTATAAATATGTCCAGATATATAAAAAGCCGTTCTCTGAAAACCTGGGAACGGTTTTTTTAGGTTTATACAGGAAATGAATAAATGTAATTGGGAACAGAAATGAATCTGATAAGACCAGGAAGCAGGGGACTATACAGGCCGGAATTTGAAAAGGAGAATTGCGGGATAGGATTTGTTGCCCAGATGAAGGGCAGGAAATCCCATGACATAATTCAGATGGGGCTTGAAGTTCTGGTAAACATGGCTCACAGGGGAGCTGAAGGAGCCGATGCCAAGACAGGAGATGGGGCAGGTATCTTGTTGCAGGTACCGAGGGATTTCTATTTGATCCAGGGATATAATGTACCACCTGAAGGTCAGTTCGGTACCGGTATAATATTTTTACCACAAGCAAAGAAGGAAGCCGGCGAGTGTCTCAGGATATTCGAAAACATCATCCAGGAAGAAGGTGTTGAAATTATCGGATACCGCGATATACCGAGGGATCCGGATGTTCTTGGCGAGATCAGCAGGGCTGCTGAACCTGGGATGACCCAGATCTTTCTTGGTGCTGAAATGGAGCAACTTGATTTTGAAAGGCGGTTGTATGTTATCCGGAAAAGAACAGAAAAGCAGATTCTTCAATCCGGATTGAACCAGAAGGAGCTGTTCTATATTTCAAGTCTTTCCACGAGGGTTTTGATTTATAAGGGGATGCTTACCTCGGAGCAGTTGATGGGATATTATAAAGATTTGTCTGACAGCAGGCTAAAGAGCGCCATCGGACTCATTCATTCACGATTTAGCACCAATACTTTCCCATCGTGGGACCTGGCACAACCATTCAGGTTGCTGGCGCATAATGGAGAAATCAACACTGTAAAGGGGAATCGCTTCTGGATGAAGGCCCGGGAATCATTGTTGCATTCCCATTACCTGGGTGATGATCTGGAGAAGATTTTTCCAATCATTGAACCAGGAAAATCGGATTCTGCCTCCCTCGACAATGTGCTTGAATTTATGTACCTCACCGGTAAATCATTGGCCCATGCTGTATCTATATTGATACCCGAATCATGGAACACGAAAAATCCAATTTCAGATGATCTTCGGGCTTTTTATGAATATCATTCCACTTTTCTGGAACCATGGGATGGACCTGCATCGCTGATCTTTTCAGATGGCAGGTACATTGGTGGCACGCTTGACAGGAATGGTCTTCGTCCATCCCGTTATCTGATAACCGATTCTGACATTATTGTAATGGGGTCTGAGGCAGGAGTGCAAACCTTTCCGGCGAAATCTATCGTTGAAAAAGGAAGGCTTCATCCCGGAAAAATGATGGTAATCGATACGAAGACAGGGAAAATTGCGTATGACCCTGAACTGAAGGAAGGCTTGTCGAAGCATAATCCCTATAAGGAATGGTTAATGGAAAACCGGATCAACCTGACTGATATAGAGACCGGGCGGAAGATCTCGCCCGATATAGGTCCCGATTATAAATATTTCCTGCATGCTTTTGGCTACAGCAAAGAAGATATCGAGCTTATCTTATCACCCATGGCAGAGCATGGCCAGGAACCTGTTGGGTCAATGGGCAATGATGCACCACTGGCAGTCCTGAGTGATAAACCGCAGCGTCTTTTCAATTATTTTAAACAACTGTTTGCACAGGTGACCAATCCTGCCATTGATCCGATTCGCGAGGAATTGGTCATGAGCCTTACAGGTTATATTGGTTCTTTTCAGCAGAATCTGCTGAATGAGGGACCTGACCACTGTAAAATGGTCAAGTTGAATGTGCCTGTGGTCAGCAACACTTACTTCCAGGTCATTAAGAATCTCAGGTACAAGGGATTTTCAACAGTTGTTCTGCCTATACTCTTCCCGGTAAAAGAGGGTACAAAAGGACTTGAAAAGGCAGTAAAAAAGCTTTGTCGTGATGCCGAACAGGCTGTTGATGATGGCAAGAATTATATTATTCTTTCTGACAGGGGCATGACAAAGGATCTGGTGCCTGTCCCTTCACTGCTTGCAGTTTCAGCTGTACACCACCACCTGATCAACGTCAGGAAAAGGATGCAGATTGACATTGTACTGGAATCAGCGGAGCCTCGAGAAGTGCACCATTTTGCTCTTTTGTTTGGATATGGGGCCAGTGTAATTAATCCGTACCTGGCTTTTGCCGTTATTGAACAACTGGTGAAAGAAAAGGCTCTTCAGCTTGATTATCAGAGGGCTGAAGAGAATTATATGAAAGCCATTCACAAAGGACTACAAAAAATCCTGTCCAAAATGGGTATCAGTACCCTGAGATCGTACCGGGCTGCACAAATTTTTGAAGCAGTCGGGATTCATCCGGATGTGGTAAATACCTACTTTGAGGGAACAACATCCAGAATTGGTGGTATCGGGATACAGGATATTGCTCTTGAGGCGATGATGCCCCACCAGGAGGCTTATGAGACGGCAGGTGAAGACAGGATTGTACTGAGCCAGGGAACATATTATTACAGGATAAATGGTGAGCAACATGCCTGGAATCCTGATACCATAAGACTGCTCCAGAAAGCAGTGAAGTATAACGATTATAATACCTACAAGGAATTCAGCAGGATTGTTCTTGAGCATAATGAAAAACCGGCTTTCCTGCGTGGATTTTTCCGTATCAAAAAGAATCCTGTTCCTGTTGAGGAGGTTGAACCGGCGGAGAGCATTTATAAAAGGTTTGTAACAGGAGCTATGTCATACGGTTCCATCAGCAGGGAAGCCCATGAAGCCCTGGCTGTCGCAATGAATACTATTGGTGGCCGGAGCAATACAGGCGAGGGTGGAGAAGATCCTGATCGGTTCATTCCCAGGAGCGATGGGACAAGCAGCCGCAGTTCGATCAAGCAAATTGCATCCGGACGATTTGGAGTAACCAATCACTACCTGGTGAATGCGGATGAGATTCAGATAAAGATTGCCCAGGGTGCGAAACCCGGGGAGGGTGGTCAGCTGCCGGGTCATAAAGTGGATAATATTATTGCCAAAACCAGGTATTCCATTCCCGGGATTACTTTGATATCACCTCCGCCACATCATGATATTTATTCCATCGAAGACCTGTCCCAACTGATTTTTGATCTGAAAAATGTGAATCCGAAGGCCAGGGTTAGTGTGAAGCTGGTTTCTGCAACCGGGGTTGGAACGATTGCTGCAGGAGTAGCTAAGGCAGGAGCTGATATTATAACCATCAGCGGAGGGGAGGGAGGTACAGGTGCCAGTCCTTCCAGCTCAATTAAACATGCCGGATTGCCGATGGAGATCGGACTTGCCGATACGCAGCAGACCCTTGTGATGAATAACCTGCGAAAGAAAGTCATGCTGCAAACGGATGGCCAGATGAAAATAGGTTATGATGTGGTTATGGCAGCATTGCTGGGTGCCGAAGAATATGGATTTGCTACCAGCGCGCTGATCACCATGGGGTGCATTATGATGCGGAAGTGTCATTTAAATACCTGTCCGGTTGGAGTGGCCACCCAGGATAAATCTTTAAGAGAAAGATTTTCGGGTAAGTCAGAATACCTGATAAATTACTTTTCCTTCATTGCTTTCGAGATCAGGGAGATCCTGGCTGAGATGGGTTATACGAAATTGGATGATATTATTGGAAGAACCGATCTGATTAATGTCAATAAGAATATTGATCACTGGAAGGCCTCAAAAGTTGATGTCAGTTCGATTCTATATTATCCGGAAGAGAATGGCAAGTTTGATCGAAAATTTACTACTCCACAGGTGCCAAAGCTGGAAGGAGTTATAGACCAGGAATTGATTGAACTTTGCCAACCTGCCTTGGTGGAGAAGAAAAAGGTGAAGTTGGAAAGGGAGATTAGGAATACCGACAGGGCTGTAGGAACTATGCTTTCGGGCAGAATAACAGAGAAATATGGTCTGGACGGTTTGCCTGAGAATACTATCGATCTGACATTCAAAGGATCGGCAGGACAAAGCTTTGGTGCATTTCTTGTGAAAGGGGTGACCCTGCGGCTGGAAGGGGATGCCAATGATTATCTTGGAAAAGGTCTGTCCGGAGGTAAAATTGCAGTGACACCTCCTGAAGGATCTGCCTTTGAACCTGATAAAAACATCATCGCTGGGAATACCCTTTTGTATGGTGCAACCAGTGGTGAAGTTTATATTCAGGGGATGTCTGGTGAACGTTTTTGTGTCAGGAACAGCGGGGCTATTGCTGTGGTTGAGGGAGCGGGTGACCATTGCTGTGAATACATGACTGGCGGAAGAACGGTTGTACTGGGTCCCACCGGTCGAAATTTTGCAGCCGGTATGAGCGGAGGTATTGCCTACGTTTTAAATGAACTTCGCAATTTTGATTACTACTGTAATATGGGTATGGTTGAACTTTCACTTGTAGAGGATTTGGCTGATATTCGCGAACTTAAAGATTTGATTACCAAACATTTCAAGTATACAGGAAGTGCAAAAGCAAAGAAAATACTTGATAGCTGGGAAGAATACCTAACCCAGTTTATCAAAGTGATACCGTTTGAATACAAGGCAGTTATGGAAGAAGAAAAATTGAAAGAATTGAGGAAGAAGATTGAGCAGGTGGAAACTGATGTTGAGAATCTACAGTGAATCGTGAATCGTGAATCGTGAATCGGAAAACCAGGAACCAGGAACCGAGAACTTAAGAACTAAGAACTAAGAACTAAGAACTAAGAACTAAGAACTAAGAACTAAGAACTAAGAACTAAGAACCAGGAACTATCAATATTTATAGAGATGGGAGATCCAAGAGGTTTTATGAAAGTACCGAGGAAAGAAGCTGGCAACAGACCAGTTACTGACAGGATCCTTGATTTTGGTGAGGTAGAGCAAACGTTAAATACAGAAGACCGGAAATTACAGGCATCCAGGTGTATGGACTGTGGAATTCCTTTTTGCCATTGGGCCTGTCCGGTAATCAATATAATTCCCGAATGGCAGGACCATTTGCATAAGGGGGATTGGAGGAGGGCTATTGAACTATTGCATGCCACCAATAATTTCCCGGAGTTTACCGGAAGGATTTGTCCTGCTCCATGTGAGGACGCCTGTGTGCTAACACTTCATGAGGCACCGGTTACAATACGAGAAAATGAAGCTGCCATTACTGAGAGAGCATTCCTGGAAGGGTATATTAAACCACAACCACCGTCGCAGAGAACCGGGAAAAGAGTGGCTGTCATTGGCTCCGGTCCCGCCGGATTGGCTTGTGGAGATCTATTGAACAAATGGGGACATGAAGTAGTGATATATGAAAAAGAAGATGCCCCGGGAGGATTGGTACGATACGGTATACCTGATTTCAAATTGAATAAAAGCCTGATCGATCGCCGGGTTGATATCCTGGTTAAGGAAGGACTCAAATTTGAATTAAACCAGGAGGTGGGAAGGGATATTGATCATGAGGAGCTATTGAAGGATTATGATGCTGTTTGTCTGGCCATTGGTGCAGAACAACCCAGGGATATGCGGATAGATGGAAGAGATATTGAAGGTATTTATTTTGCAATGGATTTTCTCAGGCAACAGAATAAAATTATGCGTGGAATGGAGATTCCCTATGATTACCTTATCAAAGCAAAGGACAAACGGGTAATCGTAATCGGAGGTGGGGATACCGGTTCTGATTGCGTTGGAACAGCTATCCGTCGGGGCGCCCGTCAGGTTACCCAGATAGAGATTCTCCCGATGCCTCCGAAAGTTATCGGAAAAATAAATCCAAACTGGCCGGATTACCCGGGTGTACTAAAAACTTCCACATCTCATGAAGAGGGTTGTGAGCGGCGCTGGAGTTTATCAACACGGAGGTTCTTAGGGATGCAAAGGCAGGTTACCGGGATTGAACTAGTTGAGGTGGAATGGGAGAAAGATGATTCCGGCAAGTGGAGCATGAGAGAAAAACTGGATACCATTGAAATTTTAAAGGCTGATCTTGTTCTGCTTGCAATGGGATTCTTACATCCGGTACAGGAAGGACTATTAGGCAAAATAAAGCCCAGGCTTGATAACAGTAAGAATGTAAAAACTGATCAAGGTCTCGGTACCAGTATTCCAAAGGTTTTCGCTGCAGGAGATGTTACACTGGGAGCGAGTCTTGTTGTGAAAGCGATTTACAGTGGCCGGAAGGCGGCGTCTTCGATAAATGAGTTTCTGGCCCGGAAGTAGGAGGATAGTTTACAAGTCGCGAGTCTGCAAGTCTGCGAGTAACAGCCATCAAGTCATTAGGTCCTCCAGAACCCAATTCCCAACACCCACACTACCTGGTAACTCGTGCCTCGTACCTCGCAACCTCTTCCTAATCTAATCCGAATTCGTCAATCGCTTCTTTCACAAAGATCTCCTTTTGTTCTTTTTTCCCGAACAGGAAATTCTCCATGACCAGGTAATCCATTTCAGTCCTCATAAAGCACCTGTAGGCATCATCGGGAGTGCATACAATTGGTTCACCGCGGACGTTGAAGCTGGTATTCACAATCACCCCGTAGCCGGTAAGCTTTTTATAGGCATTGATCAATTCCCAGTACCTTGGATTGATGTTGCGGTTAATGCTTTGTACCCTTGCAGAATAATCGATATGGGTTACTGCAGGTATATCGGACCGTTGAAAATAGAGTTTGTCCCTGAGAGATAATTGATGATAACCTTCAGGCTTTGGATTCCACCTGCTCTCTTTAACCGGTACAACCAACATCATATATGGCGAAGGCTGGCCGAGGTCGAAATATTCACTTATGTCTTCTTCCAGGACGGTAGGAGCAAAGGGACGAAAACCCTCCCTGAATTTGATTTTCAGGTTCATTTTCTTTTGCATTGTGGGATTTCTGGCGTCCCCCAATATGCTTCTGTTACCCAATGCCCTGGGACCATATTCCATTCTCCCCTGGAACCAGCCGATAACAGCACCTTCATTCAGACGCGTTGCCACCACATCCGTTAGTTCTTTGAAATCGTCGAATTGTTGAAATACTGCTTCGTATTTTTTTGCTGTAGAGACGATCTGCAATTCATTAAATTCCGGACCCAGGCAGGCTCCCTTCATGGAATCGGGTTGATCTGTTGTATTTCGTTCCTTTCCTTTCCAGATGTACCACGCTGCAAGGGCAGCTCCAAGTGCTCCCCCGGCATCTCCGGCTGCAGGCTGAATCCATATATCCTCAAAAAGTCCTGATTTTAAAAGTTTTCCATTGGCTACACTGTTCAGTGCAACACCTCCTGCCAATACCAAATTTTTCGACCCGGTAAAATCTTTTAGTTTTCCTGCAAGTCTGAATATTATCTCCTCCAGCACTTCCTGCACAGCCAGCGCCATATTCATATATTCAGGAGCCAACTCAGATTCCGGTTTTCTGGGTGGAAATCCAAAAAGAGCCGTCCATTTCTTATCATGTGTCATCCTCAGGCCGGTGGCATAATTGAAATATTTCATGTTCATCAGTATCGAACCATCTTCCCTTATGTCAACCAGGTTTTCAAGTATCTTTTTCTTAATTTCTTCTTTCTGGGCTGATTGCGGATCGCCGTATGGTGCCAGTCCCATAAGCTTGTACTCCCCACTGTTAACCCTGAAGCCGCAGTAATAGGTAACTGCCGAATAAAAAAGTCCCACGGAATGAGGGAAATGCAATTCACTTATGATGCTGATCTGGTTAGCTTTCCCGTGACACAATGTTGTGGTGGCCCATTCTCCCACACCATCAATTGTAAGGATGGCAGCCTCATTAAAGGGAGAAGGATAAAATGCACTGGCAGCATGAGACAGGTGATGTTCCGGGAACAGCAAAGGAAGTTTTACTGAGCTGAACTTTTTTAACTCATCCCGTAAAAGTTTTTTCATGAAAATTTTTTCCTTGATCCAAACCGGTATCGCAGACAGGAAACTCACCAGTCCTCGGGGGACAAAGGCATGATAAGTCTCCAGCAGCCTCTCAAATTTTATATAAGGTTTGTCATAAAAGGCAATAGCATCCAGGTCCTCAAAGGCAATTCCCGATTCTTTCAGAACATATGTGATGGCATTTATCGGGAATGAGGAATCGTGTTTTTTACGGGTGAATCTCTCCTCCTGGGCGGCAGCTATTATTTCACCGTTGCAGATAATGGCGGCTGCACTGTCGTGATAGAAGGCCGAAATTCCCAGGATTGTCTCAGTCATAAATATTTAAAAGATTGTATAGATGAATGGCGCTATCGCTGAGCCACTAGATAAAACGATTAAAACCGCAAAGATGAGCAGGATAATGATTAAGGGCAGAAGCCAGTATTTTTTCCTTACTCGTAAAAAATCCCACAAATCT
Organism: Bacteroidales bacterium; assembly: GCA_016783865.1. The sequence continues at coordinate 1,163 of JADHVS010000122.1, read as the reverse complement.
CTTAAGAACTCCATTTATAGAAATTTAAAAAGGTTTTTCTAAATCAGTTTTCGTAAAAGTATGGTCCCTGGTCAACATGACCGAATTGGCAGACCGCTTAAATTCTTTGAGTTTCAAAGTGTCTTTTCCTGACAATCTGCGAATTATCCCAACCGGAAAAACAATGATAAAGTAGACGATGGTCAGCAGGATCCTTGAAACAACATCTCCCAAAAGACCAGAAAATCCAAACCAGACAATGCCGAACGGGTAGTAGAACCTGGGGGCTATCATATTGATAACCAATATTGGTATGGCCAATTTGTAGAATAATACCTTATCTGTAAACAGACCAATGAGCAGCATGATCAAAACCACTGCCATGCCGGCATCAATGCATTGCTTCCTGGTTAGTTTGGAAGAGATATATTTCATTTGTTTAAAATATATTTAAAGCTTTGTTTTTCAAAATATTATATCTGCCAGTTTTAACATTATTTACTTTGAATTCTGCGAGCGCATTCCCCGCTGCTTTCCGGCGGGGTAAGCGAGCACAAATTAATAATAAAAATAAAGAATCGAAGATTCCTCGCCGCTTGCGACGAGGAGCTTCAATGCCATGTAACCCTCATATTTTATTGATATCCTTGTTGTATACTTTAGTGCATGGACGTTTCATTAAAACATGAATAATGATTGCTCAAAGTAAATAAAAATGAAATACCTGCCATCTAATCCAGGTTGATTTTTTCCATAATAAGTGATTGACCTGTCATCAATTCTAATTGAAACCTGAAACCTGCAACCTCTAATCTGGTTTAGATTTTACTTAAATTTCACTCGATATGTTTGTATTTGTAATTATTGTTCCTATTTTAGTACCGGATTATAAGCAATTCGATGCGAACTTATCTGAATACAACAAGTTGGTGCTGGCGTTGGTCCTGGCAAAGAGACCGGGAATAGTTGTAGTCGATATGTAAGTATTCGAAAAAAAATAAATAAAATACAGGGCATGTTGGTTACAACGTGCCCTTTTTATATGTCCATTTTTAACCTTTAATTTTATACAATCATGAGCAAAACTTTTAAGGTTTTTTTATCTGAAGAGGATATACCGAAGCAATGGTATAACCTGGCGGCCGATCTGCCAACACCACTTCTGCCACCGTTGGGGCCGGATG
>JADHVS010000121.1 GCA_016783865.1 Bacteroidales bacterium | reverse complement strand
ATCAGCCAGCTATCCATCAGTTATATCATCAATAAGCTTGAGATGACAGAGGGAGACCGATTGTTTGCAGAAGAATCTGGTGATCTAAAAGCGTTTTCCTGTCTACAACAGGATATACTTAAAGCCATCGAAAAATCGCCGGCCAATCGTATAATTAAGGACGTTTAGCGTGAGCTTGGAGCAATTTGCTTGGAGCAATTTGCCTGGAGCATTTAGCTTGGAGCAATTTGCCTGGAGCATTTAGCTTGGAGCATTTAGCTTGGAGCAATTAGCTTGGAGCAATTAGCTTGGAGCATTTAGCTTGGAGCAATTTGCTTGGAGCAATTTGCTTGGAGCAATTAGCTTGGAGCAATTAGCTTGGAGCATTTAGCTTGGAGCAATTTGCTTGGAGCAATTTGCCTGGAGCATTTAGCTTCATTTCTTATATTTCTCCCGAAGAGTATTCAGAAGTTCTATCAGATTGTCTATTTCTTTCTTCCCGGTTGCATAATTAGTGATACAGGCTCGCAACGTATTCCTTCCATTGATCTGGTAAATAGATATCCAGGCCTTGCCCGATTGAATGACCCGGTCGCATAAATATTTGGCAAACTTTTGATCTTCATGATGTTCAGGCGCATTAAAACAGGCCACTGGCAGGAGAGTTGTGTTGTAAAGCTTCCAGCCATGACCGGCAAGTTCCTTTTTTAAATAATCCCCGATATCTGCCTGATGCTGAATGGTTTTTCTGAATCCTTCCCATCCGAAGAATAACAGGGAGAGGTATAATTTCAGACCGGTAAATCTCCGGGACCACTGGATAGAATGGGTATATGGATCAACAATATCAAGCTGGTTTGCCTCTTTGGGCATATAGTCGGCAGTTATCCTGAAAGTCTCACCTAAGACTTCTTTTTCCCTGGTGATAAACATACTTGCACACATAGGTACAGATAACCATTTATGAACGTCGAAAGTAATAGAATGGCTCATCTCAATCCCATCCAGCATATCTGTCCCACCTTCCAGGAAAATAGCAGCCCCGCCATAGGCAGCATCGGTATGTAACCAGATGTTATACTCAGCGCAAATTTCACCAATCCTTTTCAGTTCATCGATCACTCCGGTTCCTGTAGCACCAGCTGTGGCGATTACCATAAATGGATGATTGCCAGACGAAATGTCTTTTTCAATTTGGTGCGCAAGATCAATTGGATCCATTCTCAGGGAATGGTCCAGCGATACCTTTTTTACAGCATCGAAGCCGAGTCCCGCAATTCTTGCAGCACGTAATACGGAATGGTGGGTCTCCTCCGAGCAATATAAAACGGGAGTGGCGCTGATATTTTTCAACCCGATATTAGAATATTCCGGGAAGGCATGATTCAGGGCAGCCAGAACTGCAGTCAGGTTGGCCTCAGCACCTCCCGTGGCAAAAACACCATCGATATCTTCATCCCGATAATTGAATTTTTTACCAAATAACCTGACCAGATAGTTTTCCACTTCGTTTGGAAAGGGAGAATGGCTCCAGGCTGCCAATTGAGGATTGTATACAGCGGTAATAAGGTCTGCAATGATTCCGGGAAAGCTGGATCTCGGATTAAATAAACCATAATAATTGGGATCGGGGGTGTGCACGATATATTTTTTCATGCCTTCCAGGACGTGCCTGATGGCCTCTTCATATGGTACAGGCTGATTGGGATCATATTTACTTACCATGGACTGGATCTCCTCCAGGTTTAGGTCTGGTGTAACACGTTCATTTACACCCTGTTCATAGTGTAATTCCATTTCCTTTGTAATCATTTCCCAAATAAAATGGCGAGACTGGCTGGTTAGATCAAAATTGGACATGTTTGTATGAATTGATAATTTAATCCTGCGAGCGCAATCCCCCCGAGCACTCGGGGCGAGGAGCTTCAAATAAAAAATTGTATTTGCTCAATCATTTGAATAATATATCCTTAATTTTATGCCGGAATTATTCCAACCTGTATCGGACAATCACCCATTAAAATAAATAAATAAAATGATCAGATCAGTCCTTTTGACCCTAATTGTTTTGTTGTTTTCCAATGTTTTATTGGGACAGCGTCGTGAATTTACCATGCAGGATACCCTGAGGGGATCCATCACGGAAGAGCGCAAGTGGTGGGACCTGGCTTATTATCACCTGGATATTTCTGTTGATCCTTCCGACAGTACAATAGAAGGCAGTAACACGGTGGGGTACCGGGTGCTGGAACCCGGTCAGGTGATGCAGATCGACCTGCAACCACCCCTGACCCTCCGAAAGGCAGAGCAAGCCGGAAATGAATTAAAAATTACGGATGACGGGAATGCCCATTATATTCACCTGCTATCAGATCAAAAGGTTGGACAGTATTACGAGGTGAAGCTTTGGTATGGCGGTCATCCACACGTTGCACTCAGGCCACCCTGGAGCGGAGGTATACAATGGGAACATGACCAGAACGGGAATCCATTCATTGCCACATCCTGCCAGGGGATTGGCGCGAGTATCTGGTGGCCCTGTAAAGACCATATGTATGATGAACCCGACAGTATGCTGATCAGTGTCAACGTCCCTGCCGGTTTGACCGATGTTTCAAACGGCCGCTTGCGTAAGGTGGAGGAACATGATAATCAGACAAAGACCTATCATTGGTTTGTATCCAATCCGATCAATAATTACGGCGTCAATATCAACATTGCTGATTATGCTCATTTTTCCGAAGTTTTTCAGGGGGAAAAGGGAGCTCTTGACTGTGATTATTATGTGTTGCGCGATAACCTTGACAAGGCAAAGGAGCAGTTCAAACAGGCTCCTATGATGCTGGAAGCTTTTGAATACTGGTTCGGGCCCTATCCATTTTATGAAGACGGGTACAAACTTGTTGAAGTCCCTTATCCCGGGATGGAGCATCAAAGTTCTATTACCTATGGAAATGGATATGAAAATGGTTTTGGAGGAAGGGATGGCAGCCGGTCAGGGTGGGGCATGAAATTCGATTTCATTATTATACATGAATCGGGCCATGAATGGTTTGCCAACAGCATAACGTACAAGGACGTTGCAGACATGTGGATCCATGAAAGTTTTATCAATTACTCTGAAAATCTGTATGTTGAGTACCATTATGGAATAGAGGCGGGAAGGGAATATGTATTGGGAACCCGCATGGGAATACGCAACGACCGGCCAATCATTGGTACTTATGATGTGAACTCAGGAGGTTCAGGAGACATGTATCCTAAAGGCGGGAATATGCTGCACACACTGCGCCAGCTTATTCAGGACGACGGGAAATGGCGGTCCATATTACGGGGGCTGAATGAAGAGTTTTATCATCAGACCGTGACCACAGAACAAATTGAGCAATATATCATCGATCACTCAGGACTTGACCTTAGCGGTTTCTTTGACCAGTACCTTAGAGATCAAAGGTTACCCGTCCTGGAATATTCCATAAAGGCAAATGAGATATATTACCGCTACAGTAATTGTATCCGGGGATTTGACCTCCCTTTAAAAGTAACTGTATCAGGAGAAGAGCAATGGATAAATCCAACCACTCGCTGGGCAACACTGGAGGTTGAATCGGCAGAGGCTACATTTGCTGTAGATCCTAATTTCTATATTGCTGTATTAAATATAACAGGTCGGTGACCAGAATCTACATCGGCATATTACTGCTGTTAAATAGTATTGCTCTTTTCGGACAATCAAATTTTTATTGTCAGTTAGCCGATTCTGCCATTGTATTAACTCACCAGAATGTAGTTTATGATCCGGGTTATTACTCATTGGATTACCCCAATGGAGATGTACCTGATGACAGGGGAGTATGCACTGATGTTATTATCCGTGCCTATAGAATGGTAGGAATAGATCTTCAGGTGAAAGTACATGAAGATATGAGGGATTTTTTTGGTGATTACCCCCAAAACTGGGGTCTGTCGCAACCAGACAAGAACATTGATCATAGAAGAGTACCAAACTTAATGGGTTTCTTCCAGCGCCATGGAAAGGTAAAACCGGGATCGGAAGATCCTGATGATTATACACCGGGTGATATCGTATGCTGGGATCTGGGTGGAGGCATCACTCATATTGGAATTGTGGTGGACTTGAAATCAACTGATGGGAAAAGGAATCTGATTGTACATAATATTGGTGCAGGACAGGTTCTGGAGGATGTTCTCTTTGGTTTCAAGATCACCGGGCATTACAGATATGGAAATTGAAAGAATCCATCAGAACCAATCCAGTATTAAAAGCCTCATAATTAACAATTAATAATCTTTTTACACGATTCGTTTGAAGATTTAAAGAAATATTCATAACATTGCGTCGAATTAACAGGATTATGAATTTTACACCAGCATATAAAGGCCATCATATTCATCACCATCACGGTGCTTAGGGTCGGTATGCTGATAATGTAAATCAAAATATTTATTTCTGAAGGTTTGCAGGGTCTGCAAACCTTTTTTTATAATATGCTATGGAAAGATTAATTATTGCCATTCAGAAATCGGGCAGGCTAAGTGAAAAATCACTGCAATTGCTTGATGAGGCAGGGATAAATATCCCAAACGGATCTGGAAAGCTACGCTCGGTTGCACAGAATTTTCCCCTTGAGATTATATATCTGAGGGATGATGATATTCCTGAATATGTTGCTGACAAGGTGGTGGATGCAGGTATAGTGGGAGAGAACGTAGTCTCGGAAAAGGGATCTTCTCTCGATGTGGTAGAAAAACTGGGATTTGCACGATGCCGGCTATCAATTGCGGTACCAAAAACAACCGATTATTTTGGGGTAAAGTTCCTGGAAGGAAAAAAGATTGCTACCTCCTATCCAAATATCCTGAGGGAATTTCTTGAAGGTAAAGGAATCAAGGCAGAGATCCATGAGATCAGCGGATCGGTCGAGATAGCCCCTGGTATTGGATTGTCTGATGCCATTATGGATATTGTTAGTACAGGCAGCACGCTCATGAGCAATGGCTTAATTGAGGTCGAGTTGGTGATGCAATCAGAAGCTGTCCTTGTTGCCGATAAAGAGCTTTCAAAAGAAAAATCAGAGATCCTGGAAAATCTTCGTTTCAGGATCCAGGCAGTTCAAAGATCAAGAAACAATAAATATATTCTACTTAATGCCCCAGATGAAAAATTACCGGAAATTATCGATCTGATTCCGGGGATGAAAAGCCCCACAGTCATACCATTGGCTGAAAAGGGATGGAGTTCAGTTCATTCAGTACTGAGTGAGAATGAGTTCTGGGATGTCATCGATCAGTTGAAGGAACTGGGTGCCCAGGGAATTTTAGTCATACCGATTGAAAAAATGATTATTTAGCAGCATGCAAATTTTCAAACATCCTGAACGTGAAGCATGGAAAGAGATCCTTTCCAGACCGGTTATCGATACCACCCAGCTCATCAACCAGATTAAACCAATCCTTGATGAAGTGCGAAAACAAGGTAACGAGGCTGTCAGGAAATACACTCATGAATTTGATCAGGTTGAACTGGATGATCTCAGTATTCCTGAGAGTCAGATTATTAATGCCAGCATAGAGGTGCCAGAGCCATTAAAAAGGGCCATTGATATTGCGAGAGCAAATATTGAGCAATTTCATTCCAGCCAGCAATTACAGAATAAGGTGGTAGCTACCAGTCCCGGGGTGCAATGCTGGCAGAAGAGCAAACCCATTGAAAAGGTAGGTTTATATGTGCCAGGTGGATCAGCGCCTCTAATTTCAACTGTATTGATGCTTGGTATACCGGCCATCCTTGCCGGATGCCAGGAAATTGTTTTGTGTACACCACCACAGAAGGATGGTAATATTCATCCGGCTATTTTGTATACTGCACAGATCCTTGGCATCAGTAAAATTTACAGGGCAGGCGGAGTTCAGGCCATTGCAGCCATGGCTTATGGTACTGAAACCATTCCTGCAGTTTATAAAATATTTGGACCGGGTAACCAGTATGTTACCATGGCAAAAATGCTGGTCAGCCTGGAAGGAATAGCCATCGATCTGCCCGCCGGTCCGTCTGAGGTGGCCATCATGGCTGACCATACTGCTGATCCGGTATTTATTGTATCGGATTTATTATCCCAGGCAGAGCACGGAGCAGACAGCCAGGTATTGTTTGTTACAGATAATGAAAATTTACTGGAAGCTGTCAATGGTGAAATTGAGAATCAATTAAAGGATCTGCCCAGAAAGAACATTGCAGAATTAGCCCTCAAGAATGGCCGGCTTGTATTGCTCGATAACCTTGAGGATATGGTTGAATTTATCAATGCATATGCCCCGGAACACCTCATTATTATGGTAGAAAAGTATTCGGAAATTGAAAACAGGATCAATAATGCAGGTTCGGTATTCCTGGGTCAGTGGACGCCTGAAAGTGCCGGTGATTATGCATCAGGAACCAATCATACTTTACCTACGAATGGATTCGCCAGGGCATACAGTGGTGTTGGTTTATACAGTTTTCAAAAGCAGATCAGCTTCCAGGAGATTACAAAACAAGGCCTGAATAACATTGGTCCTTCGATTGAGATACTGGCAGAGGCCGAAGGGCTTGTGGCACACAAAAGAGCTGTGTCTCTTCGATTGGAGAGGTGAGAAGAGGTTGCGAGCTGTTAAATGAGGCTGTTTATTCAGGAGTATCACGAACTGAATAAACTAAGTCGAATTAATCCTGAGTACTCGGGGCAGGTTGCAGGTTGTCATGAACTTAGAAGTATAAATGAATTGGTTATGTTCGATATTAATTCAATAATAAGAAAGAATATAAGGGAGCTGGTTCCATATTCATCGGCCAGGAGTGAATTCTCAGGGAGCGGTGCAGTATTGCTTGATGCGAATGAAAATCCTTTCAACAGGCCCTATAATCGCTATCCTGATCCGCTTCAGCTGGAGTTGAAGAAGCTGATCTCGGAGCTTAAAGGCCCTGGTACAGATAATATTTTTGCAGGAAATGGAAGCGATGAAGCCATCGATCTACTGTTCCGGGCCTTTTGTGAACCCGTCCGTGATAATGTGGTGATTCCTGATCCTACCTACGGAATGTATAAAGTATGTGCCAGGATCAATGATGTACAGGTTAAGAGTGTTTTATTAAATGAGGATTTTAGTCTCGATGCGAAGGGTATCATTGATGCTGTCGATCCTCATACAAAGCTGATCTTTCTTTGCTCACCGAATAATCCCACAGCCAATTCTTTTGCCGAATCAGATATAACTGAGATCCTGAAGTATTTCAATGGTCTTGTGGTGCTCGATGAGGCTTATATAGATTTTGCACCTCATGATGGATTATTGAAAAAACTGGAGGATTACCCGAACCTCGTCATTTTACAAACCCTGTCAAAGGCCTGGGGACTGGCTGGTATTCGATTGGGCCTGGCATTTGCAGACGAGGCGATTATACATGTAATGAATCAGATCAAGTACCCCTATAATGTAAACTCTCTTACATTAAGCAAAGCAGTCCAGGCATTGGAAAGTCCTGCTGAGCATAAAATGTGGATTAATAGTATCCTTTCCAGAAAAAATGTCCTGTCAGATAATTTATCCGGATTTTTTTTCGTGAAGGAGATATATCCCTCTGATGCCAATTTTCTGCTGGTCAGGGTAGATGATGCTGATCAGATCTATGATTTTCTTCTGCAGGATAATCTCATTGTGCGAAACAGATCGAAATTACCCCTCTGTGATAATTGTATCCGGATCAGTGTGGGTACGGAAATTGAAAATAATATGCTTATTGACCGGTTGAACCAATATAAATCCCAAAAACAATAATATGATGAAACAGGTACTATTCATTGACAGGGACGGTACTCTGATCATTGAACCTCCTGATGAACAAATAGATACATTGGAAAAACTAGAGTTTCTTCCGGGCGTATTTAAATATCTGAACCTCATCAGGCAGAGGCTGCCATTTGAACTGGTTATGGTATCAAACCAGGATGGTTTAGGTAGTGATGCCTATCCGCAAAAGGATTTTAATCTGGTTCAAGGGAAAATCTTAACGGCTTTTAAAAATGAAGGGGTCGAATTCGATGGGATATTAATTGACAAATCGACCCCAAAAGAAAATTCACCAACCAGAAAACCGGGAACAGAAATGCTGACCGGTTATATGAATGATAGCTATGACCTGGAAAATTCTTATGTGATTGGCGATCGAATTACAGACATTGAATTGGCCCGAAACCTTGGGGCAAGGGGTATCCTGATTGGGACCGGGAACTATAAGAAGGTGCTGGAAGACCAAAAACTCAATTCATCCTGTGCACTGATTGCAGCAGATTGGGAGGAGATATACCGGTACCTGCTGAAAAGTAACCGGTGTGCTGAAATTCACAGGGAGACAGGAGAGACCGATATATATGTTAAAGTTGCCCTGGATGGTTCCGGACAATCAAGCGTAAATACTGGTTTAGGTTTTTTCGATCATATGCTTGACCAATTGGCCAGGCATAGTAGCTGCGACCTGGAAGTAAAGGTGAAAGGAGATTTGAAGGTTGACGAGCATCATACCATTGAAGACACAGCACTTGCTCTGGGCGAAGCATTTAATACAGCCCTGGGCGATAAACGGGGGATTGGCCGGTATGGATTTACATTGCCTATGGATGATGCCCTGGTGACTGTGGCGCTGGATTTTGGCGGTAGAAACTGGCTTGAATGGAAAACCGATTTTACACGTGAGATGATAGGAGAAATGCCAACGGAGATGTTCTCTCATTTTTTTAAATCATTTTCCGATGCAGCACGGTGTAATCTGCATATCAAGGCTGAAGGGGACAATGAGCACCATAAAATAGAAGCCATTTTTAAAGCATTTGCCCGGGCCATAAGAATGGCAATAAAGATTGAAGATGAGGAAGGCGAAATACCATCAACTAAAGGGTCACTATCGTGAATCGTGAATCGTGAATCGGAAGAGGGTATAATGGGATTTAGGTATCATACTTATATAGAACCCGGAACATTGATTTTTGAAATATGAACAGACCGGAAACAGTAATATTATTAATCCATTGTGATGACCGGAAAGGCATTGTCGCCGCTGTTTCTAGTTTCATAACGGAACACAATGGAAATATCATTTATTTGGATCAGCATGTCGAAATTACTGAAGGTGTGTTTTTTATGAGAATAGAATGGGAATTGGATGGTTTTACTGTTCCGGCAGAGGAGATTAATGGTGCATTCTCACCCATTGCCGATAGATTCAAAATGAAATGGGAGATCCATTTTTCCCGGGATATACCCATAATGGCCATATTTGTTTCAAAATTACCACATTGTCTGGATGATATACTGGCACGTTACCATGCCGGCGAATGGAAGGTTCAGATACCCCTTATCATCAGTAATCACGAACAACTCAGACCGATTGCTGAAAAGTTTGAAATAGATTTTTACCATGTGCCAAAGAATAATGACAACAAAGCTGCGGCCGAAGCAGAAGAGGTTCGGTTAATGGAGCAATATGATATAGATTTTATGGTTCTGGCCAGGTACATGCAGATCTTTTCAGAAGATTTTGTCGGGCAGTTTGAAAACAGGATTATAAATATCCATCATTCATTTCTTCCGGCATTTCCGGGTGCAAAACCTTATCATTCCGCATTTGAACGAGGAGTGAAATTAATCGGTGCAACGAGTCATTTCATTACAATAGATTTGGATTCTGGCCCGATAATTGAGCAGGATGTAGTCAGGATCACCCACCGCGATTCGGTGGAGAATATGCTTCGGAAGGGAAGGGATCTTGAGAAAATTGTACTATCAAATGCCATTCATACATATATAACCAGAAAGATCATTGTCTACAGGAACAAAACTGTCGTTTTTACGTAATGAATATTGCTATCATTAAATATAATGCTGGAAATATCAGGTCGGTAGATTATGGATTGCGAAGGTTGGGCATTGAACCGGTTCTGACGGATGACCATGAGATGATCAAAAAATCTGATAAGGTGATTTTTCCCGGTGTGGGTGAAGCAGGATCCACCATGAATTACCTTAAGGAACGTAAGCTTGATTTGTTGATACGGGACCTGGAACAGCCTGTTCTCGGAATATGTCTCGGACTGCAATTGTTATGTGCTCATTCTGAGGAAAGTGACACTCCGTGTATCGGAATATTTGACATGCCAATAAAGAGATTTCCGGCTACTGATAAGGTTCCCCATATGGGATGGAATAAAATATCGAAAATTTCAGGAAAAATTTTTCCGGATCAGGTCAATAATCAGTATGTTTATTACGTTCATAGCTATTATGCACCTGTTGGATTATATACCTCGGCGGTTACTGATTATATAACCCCCTTCAGCGCAGCGCTTGAGAAAGACAATTTTTTTGCAACGCAATTCCATCCTGAGAAAAGCGGAAGTATAGGAGAATTAATATTAAAAAGTTTTATTGAATTATGATTGAGATTATTCCATCCATTGATGTATTAAATGGACAAGTAGTCAGATTGAGGCAGGGAGATTTTAGTGAGGAGACAAGATACTCGAGAAATCCCCTTGATGTTGCCAAAAAATTTGAAAAAAAAGGTGCCAGTCGGTTGCATTTAGTTGATCTCGACGGAGCCCGGGAAGGGAGAATTATGAATTACCACCTTCTCGAAAGAATAGCCAAGCAAACAAAATTGAAAATTGATTTTGGGGGCGGGATTAAAAGTGATAAGGATATAAGGATCGCTTTTAATTCGGGTGCCAATATGGTGACGGCAGGTACTATTGCCGTGAGTTCAAAGGATGTTGTCCTGAAATGGCTGAGTATTTTTGGCGCTGAAAGGATTGTACTGGGTGCCGATACCAGGGATGGCAAAATTGCTGTAAATGGCTGGCGGGACGGAACGCCGCTGGATGTAGTTGACTTCATCAGGGAATACCTGGAAGCAGGAATAAAAAAGGTTATATGTACTGCCATAGAGAAGGATGGTATGTTGGATGGTCCGGCAATAGACCTGTATAAAAGGATCCTGATTGAATGTGAAGGTATTCAACTCATTGCCAGCGGAGGCATTACTTCACAGGCTGATATTCTTAGTCTGAATGAAGCAGGATTAAGCGGAGCCATAATTGGTAAAGCTATCTACGAGGGCAAATTTAAGTTAAAGCAACTCTTCAAAGAATACGCAGTGAGTTAAAGTCCGCCCGGTTCTCTGCGGAAGATAATCATCGTATCATGCTTGCGAAAAGGATCATACCCTGTCTGGATATCCGGAATGGTCAAACCGTCAAAGGTGTAAACTTCTTGGATATCAAGGAGGTTGGGGATCCGGTTGAGCTGGGTGCCCTCTATGCCAGGGAAGGTGCCGATGAACTGGTTTACCTTGACATTACTGCCACGCATGAAAACCGTAACCTGTTTGCCGACCTGGTTAAGCGGATTGCAGCCCACCTGAATATTCCATTTACTGTAGGTGGGGGCATCCATTCCCTCGAGGATGTGGATCCATTGCTCCAGGCAGGTGCGGATAAAATCTCCGTGAATTCAGCTGCAGTTAAAAATCCGGAGTTGATAACTCAGATTGCTGAAAACTATGGCAGCCAGTTTGTGGTGGTTGCTATCGATGCCAATCTTATTGAAGATGATTGGTATGTATATATTCATGGTGGCAGAATTAAAACAGAAAGAAAACTGATGGAGTGGGCCAGAGAAGCACAGGACAGGGGGTGTGGCGAGATACTGTTTACCTCTATGAATCATGATGGAACAAAAAAAGGTTATGCTAACCTGGCCCTGGCCATGATGTCGGAAGAACTTAATATTCCTGTGATTGCTTCAGGAGGGGCTGGTGAAATGGAGCACTTCAAGGATGTTTTTACAATTGGTAAAGCAGATGCTGCATTGGCAGCCTCAATATTTCACTTTGGGGAAATTTCCATTCATGACCTGAAATCGTATCTTTCTGATCATGACATTCCTGTTAGATTATAGTCCTTTTGAGCTAATAAAATAAATGATATATAAATGAGTCCGGATTTTAACAAAATGAATGGTCTCGTCCCGGCCATAATTCAGCACTATCAATCCAACCAGGTCCTTATGCTGGGTTTTATGAATGCTGAAGCACTCGAAGAAACCAAAAAGACGGGTCGGGTTACTTTTTTCTCCAGGACAAGAAACAGGTTATGGACCAAAGGGGAGGAGAGTGGTAATTTCCTTGAAGTGAAGGATTTACAAGAGGATTGTGACCAGGATACATTACTAATAAAAGTGGATCCGGTTGGACCAGTTTGCCATACGGGCGACAGGAGTTGTTTTGGTGACGATTCCGGGAATCCATATACATTCCTTGAAGAGCTTCAGTCATTACTGAAAAACCGGAAGAGTGAAATGCCTGAAGGATCCTATACAGCAAAACTATTTAAATCCGGCACGAATAAGATTGCTCAAAAAGTCGGAGAGGAAGCGATTGAATTTATAATTGAATCGAAAGATAAGGATGATGATAAATTCCTGAACGAAGGGGCAGACCTGTTGTTTCACATACTCATTCTGCTCATTGACAGGGGATATACCCTTTCTGATATTGCAGCCATTCTAAAAGAGCGACACTAGATCTGTACACCAATGATCAGGACATCATCCACCTGCCCGTAAGTACATCGCAACTAGTCAAACTGAGCTAAAGTTTTCTCAATAATGCTGGCAGCCTCTTCCAGTTCTTCACGAGTGATCACCAGCGGTGGTGCAAAGCGAATGATATGATCGTGTGTAGGTTTTGCCAGCAATCCGTTTTCAGCCATTGCCAAACATACGTCCCATGCAGTTTTACCACCTTTCGGTTTAATAACAACTGCATTGAGTAATCCTTTACCACGGACAAGTTCGATCATCCCGGATTCGATCTGATTCAGCCTGTCTCTGAAAAAGACCCCCAGCTCTTCGGATTTTTCTGAAAGTTTCTCCTCTTTTATCACTTCCAGTGCTGCAATGGCCACCTTGGCGGCAACCGGGTTCCCTCCAAAAGTGGATCCATGCTC
>JADHVS010000120.1 GCA_016783865.1 Bacteroidales bacterium | reverse complement strand
TTTGCACAACCCCAGACAATGTTCATCCCAAACCTGAAGTTGAACGAATTAAAGGTCTCCGGCAGAAGGTATGCACCAGGACCCTGGTCGGTTATAAAATACAAATTGAACGGACCTGCTCTAAGTGATAAACCCAATCCTAAATTTGTATAATAATTACCAATTATTGAATATGAGAGAGAAAGACTGAACATACGGATGGGCTGAACATTGGCAGACAATGTAAACTGGTTATACATTTTGTAATTATAGATCTTAATCCGGTCGACAACCCCTAATCTCAGCCATTCGAGCGGCTCATAGGCAACCCCCAGGTAAGCCTTGCCGGTCATCATAGAGGTATACGGTCCCCTGGTGACTGTTATATCAAACTGATTGGAAAGGCTGTCGAGTAAATCATCGCCAAAGCTGGATTCTTCCGATCCTTCGCCGCCAAACAGCGACGAACCTGGATCCACTTCCATTCCTTCAAAAACAAAACGGCCATCCTGCTCCAGGGTATAACTTTCTTTTCTCCAGCGGATGAATCCCAGGTCATTTACCGAGGCAGAAATGGACAGAAAATCAATAGGACGGTATTGAAAGCCAAAGTCCACCGCAAATCCCGGATTCCCCGTCCCCATTGGGATTCCCAGATTTTCTTTTATGAAATCCACCGGGTTGCCAAACTCGGGAAATTCAATGCTTGCACTATCCATGATAGCATGTCCTTCCTCGTCCACAGGGATCTCAAGGTAGGGAGCAGTAACCCGGAACATTGAATTAGAGATAATTCCCCACTCAAATTCCTCAGCTTTTAATGTAATATCTGTCCCTTTTGTAGACAAATTTGCAAGTCCTAATAATAATTTCCCCCTGACCCCAACAGAAAGGTTATCGTCATATTGATAAGAAAAACCCAACGCCATTTCATGATATGCCTGAACATCCACACCCATCCCGCCGAAACTAAAACGGTCCTGGTTCTTATTCAGGTTAATCGCAAACTCCATAAAATCCCTTGTAAACCTGAAATCCTGCTCCACGCGGGTGGTCCAGTCGAGGGTAAAATAGAACTTCTCTTTTCTCCACCCGATCGACATCGGATCAACTCCCAGGTCAAACCTTATAATGTTCAGATCGCGCAAAGATGCAATGAATGCATCCTTGTCACCTTTAGGATGCATGAAGGTGATCATCTGGTCCAGTTCACTGTCATACTTGAAAAGATCACCATACCGGACCCCGTTTGATTCAACATTCAGGTTTAACGGGGATAGCAGCGGAAATCCCACATGGCCATTGCACTGGGGCTGGAACGCAGGATTAAGCTGGTTAGACTGGGGTATCCCATACATATGATAAAATGTTGAACTTACCTGTCCAAATACAGGATTGACCAGAATCAATAATCCCGCAATGAAAAGAAGAAAACAAAATTTTAAATGTCTTGTCATATCATATAGAATTATTGACATACGTATTATTCCTCAGTAGTTTCTAATTTGGCATCTAACCTAACCGAAACACTGAATTCGATAGAAGATGTTGATAACAGTTTAACAGGGGTTTGTCCTGAATTTGTGGTTTCTATAGTCGCATTAATGATCAGAGAATCTGTGTCCATCACCTTATCATAATTATCAGAAATAACCGTTACAGTAACAGTATCTATATGGGGATCTGTTACAATCCCATCTGTAGTACTCCCCGATTGTAAAATGTGTTTGTTGTCCTCATTGAACAAAGAATCAAGTACATTGTGTGCAGAATCAACCAGAAAAACCTGCATATTAATATCGACGGGCATCCAGTTTATCGTTGCCAACTTAATTTCTAATGTACTTATCTCAATATCCCCTATTTCACTATCATCAATTCCCAGGTTAAATCCTACTGTTTGCTCCATTTCAAAATCTTCAATCCTGAGATTCATGGGCAATTCGATTTCGAAATCGACAGATAGTTTGCTGGTATCCAATACAAAATTCTCTGTCATGTCGCTGCCCGGAGGATAGGTGAGGGCCCCGGCGCTGAACCTGAACTGGCTGATATTGCTGTTTGTCAACTCATGTATATTGCTGTTGTCCTTATCCACCTGGATAGTTGTACTTTTCGTCTGTCCAATCTCATTAATCTTCGGAAAATTAATTACAAACGGATTTGTGCCAGGGGTAAATACCAGGTCTTTTCTTGTATCGGTGGCCGCATAATAAGCAGAAACATTGAACAAGTTAATACCTATGGGAACACCCATGGAGCTTTCCACGAACAACTTGAACCTTGGATCCCCGAAGTAAATAACACCCGAAAAATCACCTTCAAACAGCTCAAAGTCAAATACTTCATCCTCTATGAGGGTTGTATCAAAATTTCCAACCGATCCATAGACTGCCTCGTACATAACATCCTCAAAATTTTTCGTGACACTGACATATTCCCCTGCTGTGATGTCTTGTCCGGAATTAATCAAATAATATTCAAAATCTATTTTCAGAAAGGAGGTGTCCTGACTGGATTCATTATCCATATAGATCCAGTAACCATCAATGGGTGTCAGAAATTCATTTGTAAAATTACCTGAAGCATCACTGATAACGGTTTCCTGGTAATATGGCTGTCCGTCTTTCTTAATGAAATCAGATTTGGAGATTAATATGCCTTCATGATGCAGTGTGGAACGGGTGCGGGTTCTTAAATTTCCCGATTTAATCAAAACACTGTCAATCCGTGCATTATTCGATAATTCAAAAGGGAAAAGCCTATTCGCCTCATGTGGCATGGTATCACCTACAGGCCCCAATAGCGAGTCCGGGACACTGACAGGATAATCATAATAGATCTGTACAAATTGCTGGTCCGGAATTTCTATCCAATCACCGGCAATAATTTCTTCCAGCTTTTCTCTAAAAGCAACATACATCAGGTTGTCTGAATCTTTATAGATTAAACCGGTTGAGTCTGCATTGTTCAGTATGTCTTCGATAGACAGCGCTCCATAAGCCACAGGACCGGTAAAAGACGGTTCCCATAAAATATCTGTGTTATATTCTTTTTTAAACTCATCCGGAACACAGGCACCGAGGAAGACAAAAACCGCTGAAATAAACAAGATTAATACCCTAAATTTAAGTTTCATGCTTATTTATTTGATAAAGCCAGCTACTGGGAAACCTCGTAACTCGTAACCCGTAACTCGCAACTAATTTTTTTAATCTCCTATTGTACGGAGTAATTATATAAAAAGTTATGGTCACTTCCAACTAACAAATTGAATTTACTTGTTGATTTACTGAGATATCCGATTGAAAACGGGGTTGATCCGCTCAGCGGGAATCCCTTATAGGCCGATCCGTCATTATTTATAAGAAAGATTTTACTGTTTTCCGACGAAACTACTCCAATCTTTATATTTGTACTGGAAAACTGGTATAATACCGGTGGTTCATTAATACGGGCCCTGAACGAATAACTAAACAGTTGCTTTTTATTGTATGAAAACACCTTCAATTCAGTGCCATCCAGAAAGATGAACTCTTTTTTCCCATTGCCATTTATATCTGCATACTCAAAATAATGGTCAGCACTGAAATCACCAAGCACAAATTCTTCCGAGGTCCCATCCAGGTAAATAAAGTGTACATGACCTGTTGTATCTGTTGTTACAAAACGGGGCTGAACACCTGTTGTATTGCTTTCAAAATTAAAATCGTTATTGGCTGATACCGGGAAGTGATCTGTGACCTGGATCCTTGTTTTACCTTTTCTGTCCAGGATATACACCCTGTATTGATCTGCAAAAATAAGATAATCCTTATCTCCGAGCCTGAAATGTTGCACTGTTTGCCGGACTACATGGTCACTCCTTTCAAACTCCCATCCCTTAATTGTGTTCCCTTCCTTGTCATATGCATATAACTTATGATCTTCAGTAGCCACAAATAACCTGTAATCCCTGTTTTGTTCATAATCAAACAACGCCAGACCGTTAGTTGCAGGAGAACGTAACTGTACCGGATATTTTTCTACCGGGTTGCCATTTCTGTCAAGCAGGTATATCTTTTCCTTTGTATTAAACAGAAACTGTAATTTCCCGTTTTTATAAAAATCAACCTGGTAGACTTCACCCAAGATTTTACCATCTGTTTTCTGTTTCCAGAGAATTCGTCCCGAATTATTCAATAAATAAATGTTGTTTCCCTTGTCCTGAATAAATATCTCTTTGTCCTGAGTGTAATGATTGGTAACCAGGGTGGGTTTGCTCAGGATTGGCTGCTCCAGACGGCTTTCCCACACAGTTTGAGGCTCCTTTTGTATCTCCTGCCTGTATTTTATAAACAGGTTATTATATAACATGTCGCCCTCAGCTGTTACCTGGTAAGCAAAAGCATGAAATTTATCAATCTGATCCTTCTTTGTTTGTAATTTCTCAACGACATCTTCCCTTAAATATTTATTCATCAGATCAAACGACCTTGATATATCGAGATAAACATAAAGATTTGATCGTGAGGATAAATAATTTGAGAATTTATGAAACTCCAGGTCACTTCTCAAATTACTTCTGAGCAGATTTGAGTGAACGTATTTGGAAAGCGCCTGGACAGAGTTCCCGAAAATCAGGTAGTTTTCGAAAAAGGTGAAATAATTATTCTTCGTTCCCTGATAAAAATCTCCTAAAATATATCTGGCCAGGTTCTTGATGGGAAATTCATAAATCACCAGGTCAATACCATCATCCAGTTTATGGATATTCCTGAATGAGTTTACATTAACATTGTCCTTTGCCGATATTTTTTCCAGCAATTCATTTAGTTTATCTTCTGCCACACTGCGGCCGATGGTCTTAAATACAAGAAAAGTATTCTGATCCCAATCATAATTCTTTATATCAGTGATCACTATACCAGCTTCATTATCTATGAATGAACTGAAAGCCTCTTCAAGATTAATATCATAATTACTATTAACAGACTGGATTTCATTAATATACTGGCTACCCTCCTGTGAGAGAATATACTGGTTATAATCCTCTTTAAACACTTCATATTTATCAAATCCGTATATTATGGCACCAGCCACCTGGTCAGGGATGGCTTCCTCCATATCTATTTTTTGTGGTTCCTGATGCAAAAACAGGCCGAGGTATTCATCTGCCCGGATATCTGTTAAAGTAAATCCGTTAAATAACAAAGCATCCTCCCGGATACTTAAATCGAGTTCAGACCAGGCTGCAAACCGTGCAATTTTCTGAACTGATTTCCTGTAGGGATCCTTAAAGATCAACGATAACATTTCAGCAAAACTCTTGTAATTCAGATAAATATTGGCCTCAACATTTTTCCCGGCCGTGTTGGTTAGCTGAATGAAATTGGGATGGTCAGTAATGCTTAAATTAATATCCAGCTGTCGAATGGCTTCCTCAACCAATATTCCGGAAGGACTGAGAATAATCAACCCATGCGTAAATGCAAGTGACAGTTTATGCTTGTTGCCATTTTCATGTATGTCATATATTTTCACATTTGAATACTTCCGTTCAGAAAGGTTTCCCACATCACTAATCACCTGCTGGATGAACTGGACTATTTGCCTTTCATTCTGAATATTGATCAAGGGGACATACATGATATATTCATATTTATCCCTTCCCGATTTATGCAATGAAAAGGTCATCTTTCCCCGCTTATAGATCTCTTCAACCTGGGGATTGGTCCTGATGAGAGAATCCAGCCTGATCAATTGAGCATTGACCTGGCCGAGTGCGGAGAATTGAGTTAATCCATTCCATATCTCATTGCTCTCCAGAACCGTTATTAAATCCTGGTCCATATCGTTACTGATCAATATAAGCGCGGCATCCTGAGGAATGGCCATTAAAGTATCTGAATGATCAATATGGGTTCGCTTCAGCCCAAAATAACCAACCAGTAAGATGGTAATGAAAGCAATAACAATAATCCAGATTAAAGGTTTCTTCATGCTATATCATATCTGTTTAGAAATACATTCCTGATTAACCTGTAAATATAATAGTTACTTCACAGAGGTATAATCATATAATTGTTAGTAACCCCTCACGTAATAGCCTATATTCCCTATAATTACAAGACAAGTTGTTCTATTTTTGTTAATATTTTTTTCGAATGGGTTATTCTGGCTTCAGGATACTTATTGGAATGATTTTTGTAACGATTTAAGGTTTGCCTGATTTCAGCAGCCTTTCAGGTGCCGGAAAAATATTTCTAATATGTCCCTGCAGCGGATTATCATTTTCATCGGTGTAATTTTAATTGGGCCCATTGGTTTTTCTCAGGAAATTGAAATTAGAAACCATAAAACCGGCACCCCCGTTGAAAATGTTGCCCTGTATAATCGTTCAAAAACGGCCTCTGCCTTGTCTGACAAGAATGGGAAAGCAGATATTTCTGGTTTTTCGGGACGAGACAGCATTTATTTCCAACATCCGTCATATGAACCACTGGTCACCACAAAATCTGAATTGCTGAAGCAGTCACAAACCATTCAGCTAAGTGAACGGTCAATCCTGATGGATGAATTTGTCATATCGGCCTTCAAGAAAAAAGAAAAGAAGGAAAATCTGCCCTTCATGATCGAGGTACTCGAGCCGGAAATGATTGCCCAGTCGTCATATCAAACTGCTGCAGATATATTGCTTGAAACAGGAAGTGTTTTTGTACAAAAAAGCCAGGGTGGAGGCGGCAGTCCCGTTTTGCGCGGTTTTGAAGCCAATAAGGTACTGCTGGTAATCGATGGAGTGAGAATGAACAATGCAATCTACCGGAGTGGCCATCTTCAAAATTCCATTACCATCGATAATAGTATTCTGGATCGTATTGAAGTACTATTCGGACCGTCATCCATCATGTATGGCAGCGACGCGTTGGGGGGAGTAATCCATTATTACACGCGGTCGCCTGAATTTTCTGCTTTCAGGGTAAACACCTATGCTCAATATGCTTCTGCAAACAAGAGTAAGGTTATCCATGCCGACATGAATATCGGGAAAAAGAAGGTCGCTGATCTGTTAAGTATAACATATCATGATTTTGGCGATATCAGGACCGGAAAAAACAGAAAAAGTAATTTTGGAGATTGGGGATTAACCAATCACTATGTGAAACAGGTAAACGGTACCGATAGCACTTTTCTTAATCCTGATCCTGAGATTCAGAGAAATAGCGGGTATCAGCAACTGGATCTCTTGAATAAGATCCGTCTCCAACCTTCAGAAAATATTGAATTTGTACTGAACACACAATTCTCAACATCATCAGATATTGACCGTTACGACCAGTTGAATAATTATGATGGAAATGACCTTGAATATGCCGAATGGTATTATGGCCCGCAAAACAGGTTCCTGGCAGCACTTGTAACACATTATAAGCAGGGAAACAGTTTATTCACTGACCTGACAGCAACAATTGCCTGGCAAAGGATTGATGAAGACAGGATCAGCCGGCGTTTTCGTACAGACGAAAGGCTTGTCCAGGAAGAAGACATTTCTGTGTATCAAATTAATCTTGACTTGTTTAAATTGATAGCGACCGATCATCGTTTTCATTATGGATTTGATTTCAGCTACAACGATATTCAATCCGGCGCCTTTTATTCAAACATCGTTAATGGGGTACGGCAGGCTGCACAAACCAGGTATCCGGATGGCGGCAGCAATACTCAGTCATTCTCTGCTTATGGAAATTATAAATGGAATATCAGCAGAAAGTTTATCCTGAATGGGGGTGCACGCTATAATTATGAATTCCTGGAATCTGCATTCGATGATCCCTTTCTTTCGTTTGATGAGATTAAGATCAATAACGGTGCACTGACAGGAAGCGCAAGCCTTGTTTATCATCCATCAGAAACGTGGCAGCTGAATGCCATAGCATCTACCGGATTCAGGAACCCAAATGTGGATGACTATGGAAAGGTCAGGGCCAAGAACGAGTTTATAACAGTCCCTAATGATCAAATAAAACCAGAATACACCTATAACATTGAGCTGGGCATTTCGAAAACCTTCCCGGGTTTGCTCCGGCTGAATGCAGTGGCATATAATACCTGGCTAACCAATGCAATTGTCAGGCAGGAATTCGGTTTAAATGGAGCAGATTCCCTGTTATATGATGGAAAATACTACACCATAATCACACAATCAAATGCAAGCCAGGCTCTCATTCAGGGTATTTCAGTAACTCTGTCGGATGACATGCAAAACGCTTTTTCATTCAGAAGTACACTTAACCTTACCCGGGGAGAGGATGTTACGAATAATGAACCTCTTGCCCATATTCCCCCGGTGTATGGCCGCACATCGGTCAGCTGTGACCATAAAAAAATAACCGGTACTTTAAGCGTTGTTTACTGTGGCCTTAAAAAGCCTGATCAGATGTCGCCCTTTGGTGAGGACAATGAAGTGGAAATGCTGGTTGGAGAGGGATTTCCATCGTGGACAATAATCAATATAGGATCGGCCTACCAGCTTACCAGCCAGCTCAGGATACAGGTTTCACTTGAGAATATGCTGGATACATTCTATAAGCCATTTGCCTCGGGAATTGCAGGGCCCGGCAGAAATTTTATCTTTACACTCAGAGCAACCATTTGATCCGCTATCATGGAATCGCAGAAACTTAATCCTCAGATTGAAGAAAGCTGGAAGAATAACCTGACGAATGAATTTTCCCAACCCTATTTTTATTCATTGAAGCAATTCCTGGTTGAAGAAAAAAAACAATACACGCTCTATCCCCCTGGAAGTCAGATTTTTGCTGCGTTCGATAAAACACCTTATGATTCGGTAAAGGTGGTCATTCTTGGGCAGGATCCTTATCACGGGAAAGGACAGGCCCACGGATTGTGTTTCTCTGTTCCTCCGGGCATTAAGGCTCCCCCGTCACTGGTAAATATTTTTAAGGAAATACAGAATGACCTTGGTATTCCCATTCCATCGCATGGGAATTTGTCTGCCTGGACCAGCCAGGGTATTTTATTATTAAATGCCACATTAACTGTTCGTGCGAACCAACCGGGATCACACCAGAACAAAGGATGGGAAACCTTCACAAATTCAGTAATAAAAAATCTCTCCGACCACAGTGAAGGGCTTGTATTTCTGCTCTGGGGCAAATTTGCCCAGGCAAAGGAAGAGCTTATTGATTCGGCCAGACATCACGTCCTCAAGGCTGCACATCCATCCCCCTATTCGGCCAATGCAGGATTTTTCGGATGCAGACATTTCTCAAAAACCAACCAGATTCTGAAGGAACAGGGAAAAGATGAAATAAATTGGAGCTTAATCTGATGAATATCTCTGCCTGAACTCTTCGGCTGCCTCTTTTCGCTTTCTGACCTCCTCCGGATCCATTTTGCCCAGGAACCACTGATGAAGCTCACTGTTCAGAATGTTATTGAGTGAAGCTTCTATTGACCTGGCATCAGAAGATTTTCCATGTGATTTCCAGTGTTCGATAAGCTCTTTTACTTCAGGAACAAATTCCATATAGAACCGGTCTGCTACTTCAAAATTACCATGCCACTGTGTATAGTCAGGTCCCATCATTGATGCACCCATCCTGGCCCGCCGGCCTTCGTGATGCCATAAATAAAAATAGGTCCACTCAATTTTCTCATCAAAATCGGCAGCTGTAAGCAAACCCGCTGATTTTATCTGCTTCATAAGGGCAGTTGCAGGTTTTCCGAACTTCTCATTATATAATTCCACCTCATTATCGTATTGATAGTAGAATGATTCCACATATTTTCTTGTATGGCATTGCAGGCAAACATTTTGCATTTTCTTCCGTCTGTCCTCCCAGGTAAGGAATCCTTCCGGGATTTCCTTACCCTGCTTTTCAAGCTTGGCCATCAGGGCGGCATCTATTTTCTCTGATACAGCCGGCCTCAGGGTCCAGCTGATGCGATTACCCACCTCGTGGCTAACTTGCTGGTCAGGAGTGGCACTCATATGACATGTGGCACAGGTAGGCGCTGCAGAATAATCTATTCCAACTACCCAGGGTTGCGCTTCCAGGTTCATTTTTTCACGGTGAGCACGATAATTAATACCATGTTTGGATTCATTGTATATCTCCAGCTGAGGGTGATCGGGACCCATATGACATTTTCCGCAGTTTTCCGGCTGTCTGACCTGGGCAACTGAAAAATGATGCCGGTTATGGCAGGCAGAGCATGATCCTTTGGTGCCATCCAGATTAATCCTTCCAATGCCGGTATTCGGCCATGTTTTTGGATCGAGTTGGAGGATGCCTGCATCATTCAATATTTTACTTCCGTTTTCATCCTGGAGTAATTGAATCCTTGATCCATGACACTGCCAGCAACCACTGGCTGCAGCAGGATTGGCTCCATTATTAAATGTGGTGTGCCCCTCCACTACTTCGGCGAGGACATTGTCCAGTGAACCCATTATCATTCCGGCATCGGCATGATGGCTTCCGGTAAATTCTGTCACCTCTCTTTCATGGCACTTACCGCAATCACCAGGTGTTACTATGGTTGCAATCGTATATCCCTCATGTTCAAAGGCATCGACATCATCCGATGGTGCACCATGACACTCCAGGCAACCTACACCAACCTCGGCATGTTTACTGTTTTTCCATTGTGCAACTATGACCTCTCCGTTGCTCATGGCGCTGTGACATTTCATACAATGTTCTGTGCCCTTGTCAACAATGGGATCAGGTTTGTAACCTGGCATCTGTCTCTGCGTTTCTTTCCAGAGTGCAATTACTAGTACTGCCAGGAAAAAAATACTCAATATCCCGATGACATTTCTTTTGGTATTTAAACTGGTTGCCATTTATGATAAAGTTTAATTTGTTTAATTGATTAATCAGTGCCCAAATATTTCCCAGATCAGAAACATATTTAATGTGATCATTCCTGCTACTCCTGTCCAGAATCCAACTTCCCTGCGTGGAAACCACTTTTGAAAAAACCTGTCGATAAAAGGCCACGTAAATAAAATGATAATGAAAACGATTGGAGCAATAACTCCAACGGACAGGTTAGTAATCTTAAGCCATCTGAATACAGGATAAAAGTACCATTCAGGCTTGATGTGCAGCGGGGTTACATTGGGATCGGCCCGGTCACCAAGATGTACCGGGAACAAAAGTGATAAAGACACAAGTAAGATCAGTGCAATAACAACAATAATGGTTTCGGTATATACATGATCAGGGAAGAACGGAAATGTCTTTTTTTCCTGTTTTTCATCCCCCTTGAACCTCAATTCACTTACCCCAAGGGTACGGATAAGATATACATGAATACCCATGGCGAGAACTATGAGGAACGGCAATAAAACCACATGGAACAGGTAGAACCGGGTGAGTGTGTTCTGTCCGATTTCTGTTCCCCCCCGCATAAAATCTGCGATCCAGTTTCCGATCAGTGGTGTGGCACCGGCAATTCCTGTTCCAACCTTCATAGCCCAGTACGACATTTGTTCATACACCAGCGAATACCCTGTAAAGCCAAACATAAGGGTAACCAGGAACAGAACCACCCCGAACATCCAGTTAATTTCCCTTGGTTTCCTGAAGGTTTGTGTAAAGAAAACCCGCATCATATGCAGAATCAGGGAAGCTATCATTAAGTTGGAAGCCCATCTGTGAATACTCCTGATCAGCCATCCAAAACTAGCAGTATGTGTAATATAGGCAACACTGTCATAGGCATTTTCAGGATCAGGTACATAATAGAAAATCAGCATAATTCCCGTTATAACCTGAATAACGAAAAATACCAGAGGGGCTCCGCCCAGCGCCCACCACCATCTCTTCAAATGATTGGGTATTGGTTCAGAGGATATCTTAACCAGGGCCTCCTGATCAACAGGGAATGATTCTTTTAACCAGAGCCTAAATCCCATCCTTTGACTCTTTGTCGATGAAATAAATAAAAACATTATCTCTTTCAAGTTCCACCCTGTAGGAATCCATCGGTCTGGGAGGAGGACCGGAAATGACATTTCCATCTTTATCGAATATACCCATATGGCATGGACAATAAAACTGCTTTTTATCCTGTTGCCAGTAAACCGAACAGCCAAGATGTGTACAGGATGTTGACATGGCCTTTACTTCCCTTTCACCCGTACGCACCAGCATCAACTCCTTGCCCTGCAAATCGTTGATTTTACGAGTGGAATTCAATGGAAGTTCCTGAAGGTTAACAGTAAATATTCTCCTCTCCACCTCACGCTTCAGCGGTGTGATAAATTTAACTCCCATACCCAAAAAACCAACAAATGAAACACCAAAAGGGAGGAAAGCGAATAAGGATCTTAGAGCATTTCTTCTGTCCATTGCCGTTTTTCTATTTAAGCATTACATTACTTAAATTCCTCAAAGAATAAATTTACGATAATCAGGTAAAAAAACAATAACTTTTTTTGGCATTTTTCAAAATGCCACCAAAGTAGTTAACAAATATAACGTGCATTACGTTTCAAGAGACACCATTCCTGCAAAAATCAATTATTTTTTCAAAAGTCGGCAATAAGTCTTATGCTGCCAGGGAAAGGATCTTTTGTTCCTTTTCTATATCCAGCAACATTTCCAGCCAGTCTTTTTCTTGTTTTGCCCCTGTTAGTAATTCCATCGGTGTTTTTCCTTTTCTTTTCCCTGCTTTGTATCTGCGATGATTATGATAAAACATTATTAAATTCAGTATTTCCTGGTTGATCCTGTTTCTCGATGTATTCAGGAATGCCCTCACAATTGAATTTATGTTTTCAATAATAGCGGAGCTTTGTATGATTTTATCAAGTTCAAAAAACACAGTTGTTTTAGCCGCTTCAAAATCATTGCCTAATATCATTCTGATCATTTCTAATTGTTCTTTTTCTTTGTTTACAAAATACTTTCGCCTTTCAGATTTTTTGGCTTTAACCGCATTTTTTTGAGCCTGCCATGCTAATGAAAAAGCCTGAATAATGTATTGTGGGATGCTCATGGTATTAAGTTTCCTGACCACTTTGTCTGCTGTGTCTAAATATTCAAGAAGGTCGTCT
>JADHVS010000119.1 GCA_016783865.1 Bacteroidales bacterium | reverse complement strand
TACATCAACGGTATCGAAAAATCCTGTGGAGGTGGTGCGTTGGTTGCCGGTATGCTGCATTACGCTCAACGAAGGCGCAAACCTGCTGATCTCATGCTGCCAGTTATGGATCAGCGAAGCAGGCATCACGATCAGGGAAGCGGGCTGTGCCGGCTCTTTCGTTGAGAGTAATACAGTCAACGCCTGAATGGTTTTTCCAAGTCCCATGTCGTCGGCCAGGCATCCGCCAAAACGGTGTTCCGCCAGGAAACGGAGCCAACGGAAGCCCTCTTCCTGGTAAGGCCTGAGGGTCGCAAGGAGAGTAGCGGGAACGGGAATGTCACTGGTCAATCCGGCATCCAGTTCCTTCAGCCGTCCGGTAATGCCAGTGGGCAAGTCCATTTTCATCTCCCGGATCAAGGAAAAATGGCGGATGTTCAAACGAAGTTTTTTCCCTTCAACGTTGGCAAACCATAGTAAATCACGGTAGCGTGTAAACCATTCGGCCGGAAGGACAGCAACCTCACCACCCGGAAGGGAAAATTCACGGATCCCATCCAGGATATGGTTTCGTAATTCCACAAAGGGAACCGTAATATCTCCAAATGCAACCGTAGCCGTTACATCAAACCAGTCTTCCCCCGGTTCCACCCGGATATCGGCCGTTAACGTTCCTGAGAAAATTTTTGCCGGCGCCCGGTTGGTATTCACCATAATCCCATGAAACAACAATGCTTCGGCATTCCGGTTCAGCCACTCCGTCAGCGTATAGACACTTAGATTCCCCGTATCGGATTGGTCCTGCAATCTTAATGTACTTTCATTCGTCTTCTCTAATCCCAGTTTTATACAATGCCCTATGATCTCTTCTTCCCAGTCGTGATTTCTTTCAATTCTGGAAAAAGAGATTTCTCCCCCGTTCATGTTCAATTCGGTAAACACCCGTTGTTTCTTCCCGGCCAGGATTCGTTTTTCACCATAATGAAAGTAGATGAGCAGAACCGCCTGGTCCTGCCAGTCAACCTCTAAAGATAATTCCAACC
This sequence comes from Bacteroidales bacterium, assembly GCA_016783865.1. The sequence goes on along the minus strand of JADHVS010000119.1, from coordinate 12,177 downwards.
GGTGTTCGGGTAAAACCGTATGAATTGTAAATCCTTCGGCCTTTACCTGTCCGGTTTTCAGCGATTTTGAAATAAAGGACTCGAAATATTTTTTTTCGGCCGATGAAGGAATTAGGATCGCTTTTTTGGACAGGAACGGTTGGATTTTCTTCCCGTCGAAGCCATCGGGGAAATGTACCAGCCTCTTCCCGGCAACCAACCAGCATGGAAGGTTACAGATGATGAGGTTTCTGTGATCTTGCAGGTGGAGAGGCTGATCATCCTGAGTGATCTCCAGTACATATTGGGTATTTTCTTTGGATTTGGAAAAACAGAACCAGGGCTCTGCCGGGGAAACCGGTAAATCCAGTTGCATCTCCGGATATAAAAACGGGCTGTCGCCTGCATGATAAACCGGAATATTGTTCTCCATCGCTGTTTTCAGGATGGCGTTGATCTGCCGGTCCAAAAAAGGCCGAATGTGATCCTGCAGGCGTGCCGGATCCGGGTTTTTCAGAAATTCCACCGAGGAACTCTTGCTTGGAGCAAACCGGCGGGCCAGTTCCTGGTCGCTGTATGATTCTGTCAGCTCAAGCGTTTGCGTGATGTACGGTGTAAAACCCAGGCCGGCAGATTCGGCCAGGACACGGGAGAATTTCTCTACCGATCTGCGTCCGGATTTATCGGTTATATCAGCCAGCCCAGCACGGATCATCCAGCCGAAAGAACGGTGTTTATAAAGAAGGAGAACGAATTCCAAAAGATTCAGACTTTAGATAGTGCCACAGCAAAAATAGCAGAAGAAAACGAAATAATTTACCAGAGTCGTTCTTCCAGTACATTCTTCCAGATAATAAAACCCTTTCGTTCATCAGAATAATCATGGATGATGCGGCTGAAATTTGCAGGATTTGTCTCAAGAAATGATTGCCTCCCATGTTCCCTGATAAACGTCAAATCCTGATTAATCCCGGATAGTTGCTCCTTTACTTCTTTTCTGCTTTTCGCCAGATACCATAGATAGGTGGCCTCTTCTGTGTCAAGGGTTTCCAGGATAAGGTGGTACTGGTTCTCGCCGGTCACGATAAACCAGGAGGTGTTATCTTTCAGGAGCGGATAGATGCCAATTTGTTGCTCTCCACGTAAATGCTTCTCTATCTGATCATCTGTAAGTGGCAGGTAACTTTTATCCGGATAATTTTGAAAGGTGCCTCCTTTGATTTTATACAACCGGTAATGGTAGGGATCAAATTGATAAGCTGGCATGTATCCGCTTTTCCCGCCTTTTTCCCAACGGACAGCAAAGACATCTTTGCGGCCCTGGAAGAGGGATTGGAAGAGGGGTAGATGAGAAAAATTCACATGTTTGGTTTTTCTCTTGAATTGATAACCTATGATCGAAGATCTAAAAGGCTGAAGGTTACAGTATATGGATTAGTAAGGCTGATGAATTGAAAACTCATGTTAAACTTTTCATGCAATAAATCAAATATTTTTTTACTTTCCATATCACTTGAAAGATAGAATGTAATGTGTTGGTCAGTATCAGCCTGAGCGAAAAGATTCGTGTCGTTTGGGATAATTTTTCGATCCGAAACCGGAATAGTTCCTTTTGATTCAAAAATATACCCTGCAAATTCACCGGCTCGTATCGCATGATCGATGTTAAACGGAAGTACCTGCAAATCTTTTAAGGGGAGATCGCTAATGGTTCCTTTTACACAATATTCAGAAATAGAAATAGTTGAGATTACAAGAGCAAAATCGTTTTCCAGAAAATATTTGTAATAATCAAGCGCATGATGAAAGAAGGGGTCATTCTCTTTCAGAAATCTAATAAAAAAGCTTGAATCAAGAAGAACCGATTTATGCATAATAAGTACCTCGTATTTCCCTTATCCAGGCATCAGGATCAGGAACATCTATCCAATTTTTTATTGCTTTTCTGCGTAATGATTCTATATATTGCTCATCAAATTTAGGTTTGTAGATGACAATTTCACCAAATTTAAGTGAAGAACGGTCAATTTCACCCGTCGCACTATGCTGTTTGCCAAATGCCCTGATACCAAAGGTTTTATACAAGGGGTTGTTTTCTATTCTTTCAATCTCATCTTTTGGTGTCTGTATGTATAATGTTCCGAGATCATCTGTCAACAGATGAATATTTGCTTTATCCTTACCACCCATATTGGTAATTGTACCATAAAAATAGAACTCCGCATCTGCCCAAATCGATTCGGTCCTATATAGCTGTGTGCTTTTAGTAATATTCAGTTCATTGGTTGAAACCATTGAAGTAGAAATAGAAAAAACATAATCGTTTTTTATCGCTGTGTCCTGGAAAATCTCAATCACTTTAGCCGTAGGAATATCAAGAAAATCAATGCTTCCCGTTTGACCGATCTGCCCTAAAATTGCATTAAACCCAATCACATATTGCAATGTGGTTGTAAACATATTTCGTACCGATCCTTCCGATAACTGATACGATACAGTTGGACGGCCCCGTTTTTCACCCGGAAATAATAGGTTTTCTGCATTCTCAAGCAGAGATCTGATCTCCCTGATATCAAAAGTCACCGTCGAAAGTTCAATGTTTCCTTTTCTACCAGTAATTCTAATTTCGATGTAACCGGTTTTTTCCATACAGCAAATATAAAGAACTTTGATTGTCCCGTTTATATCAATAAATTCCTATCTGATTTTACCATGATGGTATGCCCTCCAAAAGTAATCTCATGGAGCCCTAACAGAAAATGCTTGCGGTCTACTTTTACTCCTTCAACAAATACGCCTGTTGAACTCGCTAGATCGTAAAGCCAGACATTGTTCTTTTGATTGATTATTACAAAGTGTCGCCTGCTGACTTTATTCCCGGGAAAACAGGAATATGTGTTACAGGGATAACCTTCCCGTCCAAATGAGATAATCGGGTCCGAGGTCACAATGGTCTCTTCATTAATTTTCAGTTCCAGTTCATTCTTCAACTTTGAAATGTCCCTGAATTTGAATTCCTGAAATAGAACTTTTGTTTTTAGGGATGGCGCTCCTTTTTCACTCCATGTGGAGGGGGTATTTTGTTCAAAGACATTGCGAAAATTATAAAGTGAAAAGGGTTCCACATTATTGATCAGCTGAAACTCGTGAGGCTCTTGATTAACAAGGATATCAAAAAGCACATGATTGTTCGTGAATATGGATTCGCGTGGAAACAACTTTCTGAGTAAAACTGATTGATTTAATCCATGATCAAACCGATCACTAAGAAAAAAAGCATGTAAAAGTTGATTATGTGCTTCAGGGTCATAAAAATTCCGATTCAGGTAGTTAGTTAACAATGCCGCTGCTTTGGCCGGTTCATTTGACTGGAGATAAACTTCCGCCATCTCCTTCTCAATCGAAACCCCAGTATTTAGTCTTAATGCCTGCTCGAATCTCTCTTTAGCCAGAGAAATCTTATGAATGGCCAGGTAATATTTTCCTGATTCAACCAGAAAGTTGAGATTATCCGTAATATTTGAATTAGCCTCAATAATCCTTCTGGCCTGCTCCCATCGTTTTCGGGCATTACATAACTTGAGTGTTTTAGCCTTCTCCTCATTCTCAAGTATTTGCGGTGTCAGAAATTTTGGAATATCTTTTTCTATCAGCGCTTTATGGAATTCTTCCATGCTTTGAAAACGTGATTCCGGGTAAAAATGACAACTCCTCAAAATGATTTCCTGAAGCCAATAAGGAAACGATGCTATCGGGAAATCGCCGTTTTTTATCCTGATCAATCGCTCTCTTCCCGGAATATTCCATAGAGGATTAAAACCAACAAGAGATTCAATCAATGTTATCCCAAGGGAATAGATATCCACCCTTGGGTCCAAAAACGCGTTCTTATCTGCGTAATGTTCCGGAGCAGAATAGATGATCGTTCCTATTGATGTATTCACACACCCAAAGTCACTAATTCTCGGTTGGCCTTTCGCATCGAGCAGTATGTTTGAAGGCTTTATGTCATGGTGTATCAGTGTATTGTTGTGAAGTTCAGCGAATGTTTTTGTTAAAATCAAAAAAAGCTTTACACATTCATTAATCTCAAGTGTTCCTTTCGCATGAATCATATCCAGTAAGGTGCCATTCTTGCAATATTCCATTACCAGAAAAAGTGAGCCCGATTCCTTAAAACTCGTTTTGTAATGAATAATATTAGGATGATTCAGTGAGGCCAGGGCTTGAATCTCCTTTAACAGATTATCCTGTTCGTCAGGATTGTCTTTGAGCAATTTCTTTATGGCATATTTTTGTTTGTCAATGTAATGTTCCGCGAGAACAACTATCCCAAAACCACCATTCCCCAGCATTGAAATATACCGGAAACCATGTTTATTCAATTCTTTGGTCAGGGTTTGGATGTCCATTGTTCAGACAATTGTGGTGGTTCCCAAAGCAACAACTATATCAAATTCAACCTTTGATAACTTCACCACCGCCAACCTTGGTTGCCTGATCAATCCGATCCCGGTTAAGCCTGGTTCCCTCTTTATTTCTGCTAATGAAACTGGATGAACAAATGTCTCCACCGGCTCAAAAGTCACTGAAACCCACTGAGGATCGGATGTAGTAGGATCCTGATGTGTTTCCTGAATTACTTTCATACGCCCCATGACACAATTCCCTTGTTGGCTATGGTAAAAAAGTGCTTCATCTCCTTTTTTCATTTCCCGCAAATGATTCCTGGCCTGATGGTTACGTACGGAATACATCTCAAATTTTCCGTACTTCAGGCAATCATTCCAGCTATAGCGGAATGGGGCAAATTTTATTAACCAATGGTTCATTTGTTCTAATAATCTCTAATAACCTTCTAGTAAAAGTATGCAACTTATTAGAGGCTATTTAACTGATATCCAGGATGGATTCGAATCAGCCCCCGTGTTTTTTATCTTATTTTCTCTTCTTAGTTCCTGAATAATATTAGATACTTTATTCAATTTTTGCTTATCATTCATAAGGTCGGGTAGTTTATCCCACAGCAATGATTTTATTTCTCCCTTAGATACTCCATTTTTCTTCTTAACAATAAATTCGACAACCAACTTTTTATAATACTCTTTATCAAAACCCCTGTTCTTCAGGTAAGAATCAAGCTGACCAGATTTTTCTGCCAGTTGTTCTGAAATATGGTAATTTGGCTTCCTTCCGGTAATCAAACCAGCTTTTTTCAGATTGCTTAGTTCCTTCTCCGGAAGGCTCAGTTTTTTCTGAAAACGATCAAGTAGAATGATGGTGGATAGTGGCAGATCTGTGTTTCGTAATAGTAATTTCGAGTAGTTTTCATCAATACTATGACCGTAAATGACCAGTTCAACTTGTGATGTTCGTTGAAGATTGTATTGGGGCATAGGGAAAAACCGTTTCCGTTGTTCAAGAAACATGCGATGAATCCCGTATCCTAATGTGTCGATCATATTGAGGTTGACCATTGCCTGGGCAAGCCAGGGATTCCGGTATCTTTTCGGGGTCTTATCACCCAGAAAGTAATCCTCAGGGCTCCCTTCAAAGAAACTTCCAGCATTGGTAAAAATAAGCCGGTCGGTTTTTTCGATAAGCAGGATTCTTGAATTTTCGAGATAGTTCTGGTGTGCAATACAATTGTGAAGCGCTTCCAGGATCACCTTATTTTCATACTTATCCACTGTGACTGAAAGCAACTCATTATCAGGAAAAAACTTGTATTTGTAGTTTCGGATTTTATTACCGACTCTTGTAGTCGATAACAGCAACGGGGCCCCATAATGTTCATAAGCCTTCTCCTCTGTGTCCAGTTTCCATGTTATTTGGGCAACAGCGGGTAAAAGGTAATGCGACGATTCCTCTTTTCCAAGAAGGATCAATGCTGTTCTTGTGATCTTTCCATTGATCGTGATCTTTGCTTTATCAAGAAAAGTCAAATCATCCCAGGAATTTATCTCTTTTACAATATTTGGATTCCGTTCCACAAATTTTTGTCTTGCCATAAAGACAGCCTCCGGATCAAGATCCGACAAGGAAGCATTTTCCACGATCTCCGCCGACCAGTCCTTATATGAATTGTAAATCTGTCTGACCAGATCGGGGAAATTTCTTAAATCGGTTTTATTGCTACCTATTCTAATGAAAGCTTTCTTCTGAAAATGTGTAGGTTCACCCACGGCAGCCGGTATCTGCAGCATGACAAAATGCCGGGTCTCAAAATCCATTTCATGAATGGTAAAATTTAACTTGGGATGGATCAATATCCTGAGCCATAACTCCAAATCCTGATTACCTTGTTTTGCTGAGGAAAAAGAAAAATTTGTCCCTGCAAGTTCATGACTTTCATTTTTCACTCCCCAGATAATATATCCAAATGGTTTGTTTTTGATGCAAGCGCCATTGCTCATGGCCGAAATATACTCACCAATCTGTTCATTGGTTACAGAACCCTTGTTCAGTTTGAATTCTACCCATTCGGTCTCACTGGGTAATAAAACAAGGTCGTGAAGTAATTGTATTAAGGCTTCTATTTCCATCTCCATAATGTCTATTTCGTCAATCCATATAACACCAGATAATCATCGCTCTTCCCCAACTTCCGCAGGTTCTCCTTTTGTGCTGCACTCAACTTTGGATACCTCCGGGCATACCAGTTCTCTATCTCCTCTATATCCTCCGCATTTAATCCATAAGCTTCATAAACCAACCGGTCAATTTCGATTTGTTCATGGCTGGCGTAGTCGTACCGTTGATTTAACTTTTGCTGTTCAATAATCCTTTTCACTAATTCTCTGATTCTATGAAATTCTTTTATTTCTGCACATAATAAAATAAATGAAGCAATGTCATCACCACTTGTATCAACAGAATGTTTGATAAAGGATTTGAAAATATATCGTGCAAATTTTGATGCTATCACTCCCAGGAGGGTTTCATTATCAAGTATTTCACAAAACAAACCGGAGCCCTTGGCCTCAAAAACACCTCCACTGTTTAATCGAAAAGTAGGTGCATAAATACCAGATATTGAAAATGTTAACCCATGTCTAAAAAAATACTTTTCGTTTTTCCATGCACAGCCAACATTTTTCTTCATATCCTCAATTGCACCCTTTGCCCAGTTTATATAATAAATTGTTGGAACATAGTAATTTGGCAACCAACCATCATCGGAATCGGACTCCCCTCCTTTTTCAAATGGCACAAAACAGTCTGTCAGTTTAGTCCAGTCTTTATCTAAACCTTTGGTTTTTCCTTTTTCCGTAATGGATAGAATTTCCTTTTCAGGACATATCATATAATCCTCAATCGATTTATACTGCCCTGTCCGATTGGATTTAACTCTTATATACTTTTTATTATCACCTGTTGAAATACCATGCGGTGCTACACCAACATCACCAAGTTTATAAATCTCCACAAGCTTTGTGTTAAAGGTAATATTGCGCTTATGGACGGTTTTCCCATTTACTTGATCGACTTCTTTTATTAGATCTTCACCCTGATCTTTCATTAACTGAAACAACTTCGGACTCGCTACGAAGAACGGCAAATTGCTGTTGTTTTTGATTAAGATCTGTGGGTAATAATAGATAGCATATTCTGAATTGCTAACCTGTTTCCGTAGTTCAAATCCTTCTGTCTGATGAAGTATATCGACAAACCGGTCGTATTGCTGGTGAATGCTGATGTTGGTCATGTCGACCATCTGGCATACATGCTTTTCGTTAAATGTTGGTATGGGCACTCCGTCTGAACCCTTCGGGTAAACGTTACGCTCACAGATGATGATGGCGGTATTCACTGTGGCCCGGAAGGTATCGGGATGAACCCGGATCATCTTATGGATATAATTTTGCATCATCTGTTTTCGTAAAGGCAAGTGGCTTTTGATGGTCATAAAAGTATCGCTGACAATATACGCCAGTACTCCCCCATGCCTGAGCGGTGAGGGACTTTTTGCCTCCCCCAGGAAACGGGCGATAAATGCTCCATAGGGATCTTTGCTTTCCAGTTGGAGTGGTGTCCTCACATCATCACTGATCTTATATCCACCGTATGGTGGGTTTCCCATAACGATATCAAATCCTCCGGCACGGCTGACTTCAGGGAAAAAGAAATCCATGTTGAAGAAAGGTGCGGCCAGGGTTGCATGCATAAACCATTCAGCAAGCAATTTCCTGTTTTGTCCGGGGATCTCCTTCCCGGTGATTTGACGAGAGAACAGAGGGAAAGCCTCATTCATGATCCCGGCTACTTCATCCGCCAGGGTTTTTCGTTCTTCCTGGCTGATTTCAGGTTGATAGAATTTATTACGGGAGATTTCAAGTTGATCGATGGCAGAAGCGGAAAACAGATTAGGTTGAATATCTTTCAATGAATCAGCGCATAAAATCTTGGTTTCCAGGTTCGGCATGGGGGTGAGAACGGTTTCTTCGTGTAATCCCGTTTTCTGATCAGCCAGCAGGGAGATAAAGAATCTCAATTTGGTGATCTGAACCGCTAACGGCTGGATATCAATCCCGTAAATAGAATCTCTGATAATTCCCAACTTCCGGCTGTAATCATCGAGGTGTGCTGTGAGTATCTTCTTGAATTCTTCTCTGTATCGTTCATCCACATTGTTCAGTTTCAGTTCAATCCAGCGACTGTTATCCGCATCGATCAGTTTCAGTATATCCACTACCCTATGTAACATTCCCATCGGAAATGCGCCGGAACCGCAAGCAGGATCCAGCACTCTGAGCTGATCCAGCGCTTCTACAATCACTTTTGTCAATGATTCATTATCAGGTTGATATTGGTTCCTGAAGACCAAATCCCCAATTTTATTCTTTAGTTCATTTGATGGCAATCCACTCTTCTCTGAAATGTGTCGTATCAGATATAGAAAGAGGTTCTCACTGACCATCTCCTGAATTACCTTTCGTGGAGTATAATAACTCCCGGTCAACCTGCGAATGCTTTTTTTAACGCTTTCTTCCAGGTTAGGATCCAACTCTGCCAGCAGATTTTCGAAGACCAGTCCGAGCATTTCCGGATCAAGGGCAATGTCTTCTTCAAATGGAGTATTTTCTTCTATGGTAAATTTATAGGCCTTAAAAATCTCATTCAATCCTGAAAAGCCAGGATCATCTGCTTTATTTCCATAAAACAGGAAATTGGGGATTCCCAGTACATCATCTTCTATCGATTCATTGGAACAATCTTCAGGCAATTTATCAAATATACCCCCGTTCAAATAGGGGATCGTAAAAAACCAGGAAAGGGCAAGATCAGTATGGAAATACTTTGTCCATCCTAAATCCTTTATTGTTTTTTTTTCCTTGACATTCAAACAATTAAAAAAAACATTCTGCAAGATGCCACGGTAATAGCTATTGCTGGAAAAGAAGTTGTCCTCTTCAATATCTTTTGTCAGCGGATATCTGTTGTTTTCAAGACTGAAAAGCTCCAGTAGTTCGGATCTGATCAGTCCCTTCTCTTTTAAGAACCAGCAAAACATCAACCGGGCCATGAGTCTGACCAGAAAGTTCTTTTTCAGTTCATCTTTCTTTATGTAATCCGGTACATTGGGTCCCGATAAACGGATCTCCTGTAGTGAGACGTAAAACCAGTACTGCAAATCTTTGTAGAAGTTGTTATTCAGGGTCTGTATATCCAGGATTTGCTGCCAGGATTGCTGAAGTTCAATAAAACTTCTTATTCTGAACTTGCGCACCACCTCCCCAAACGACAAATCAAACAGAATGTCCAGATGTGCCCGGTGCGGGTTTTCAATCCGGATGTCTTTGATCAGGGTGACTTTTTCGAGGACATCTTTTCCGGGATCTTTTTTGTGGATCCGGCGGTTGATCACCGAAAGGGTCAATGTGGCGCCATGCTTGAAGAGGATCATTACCGGCATGGGAAACAGCCGGTTCATTTCACGGGTGATGTTGCTCAGTTCAGTCCTTGTATAGTTAGTTCCCGTTAACCCGATTGTAAAAAACAGGTAGGATTCAATGATCGATTTATTAATTCCAACGACACCTTCTGTCCCGAAATCCATTTCTGCCTGTGCGGAATTTTCCTTCAGCAGCTTCCTTATCTCTGATTTGGTAAGTTGAAACAGCAAATCCACGTGGGTCCATTGTTTCATCATAGCCTTTTCAACACGAAATGGCATCCCGCTATCCAGGAAACTATTCTTAAAACATTCTGCGGTAGGTTCATCCAACGGATTCCTCCGATCGGTACAATAACCCAATGTCTCAAAAAACCGGAGTGCATTTTGAGTCAGATTACCAGCAGAAAAATCTTCCAGTGCCGATTTTATCTCCAGTTTCTTTTCAGGAGCCATGTTCCAGTTTTTTTTGCTCGGTTTTAATAAAATCCTCCAGAAAGGTTCTTGCTTAATTTGGGTGACAATGTCCCCCGTATTTATGCGAACTCATTTTTATCCCTGATTCAGTTAAAAAAGTTTCACGAAGATACACGAAGAAGACACGAAGATCACGAAGATCAGAGTACAAACCGCTTTAATCCATTTTTTAATACAGTTACATTAAAATTGATTAGTAGCCCTGTGTTAATATTCGAAAATTTCATATATGTTAAAATCTGTGCTTCATGAACCGGCGCAATGCAATCTATTGATTTTATTTCGACAATAACGCTGTTGCCAACCAATAAATCAAGTCTGTATCCGCAATCCAATTTGATTTCTTTATAAATGACCGGAATGGGTTTTTGTCGTTCAACGTTATATCCTTTTTTCTTGAGTTTAAATACCAGGCATTCTTCATAAGCAGATTCCAGCAAACCCGGACCCAACAACCTGTGAACTTCAATTGCACTGCCAATAATTTCTTTTGATACTTTCTCGAATTCCATAGCATTATCTTTTTCTTCGTGGATCTTCGTGTCTTCTTCGTGTAACTTCGTGAAATGAAAATTGAACTCTCATATTATCATTCATAAAAAATTGGGCAGGCAGTGATTGCCCAATTCTAATTATCTGATCTTTATTTATTTGTAATTCGTCAGTCACTGTCTGACTAATTTGATTAGAGGTTCTCATTGCTGTGCTGGTACTCTGAATCAATTGCAGTAATCCATCAAATTTCATTATATCCTCCCCTCCTATTTGATGATCAGCCAGGTGATCAGGTCAAACTGGTTTTCATCACCCGAAACCGATTGCTCCTTTGGAATCAGTTTCGCATCCCTACTGCTCTGAAGCTTCTTCAATGTCCGCTTTGCGAAAATTTCCCTGATCGCCTGAATGGAATGTTTCAAAAGCGCTGTATACTGCTCCATGGAGGTTCCCTGGTTTGTTTCTTCGTTGAATAGATCACAAAGGAATTCATAAGGCTTGTCTCTGCCAGAGCATAATATCCGGTACATCTCAAGAATCTGCTTGGCATGCACGTAGTTGAACCGGACCGTTCCATCATCCCGGATATATACGAGGAAATAGGGTTGTAAGGGATTTACCTCTTCATTTCCTGAGGTATCCCCCCGCTGGCGTAAACAAAAGATAACCCCGGGTTTAATGACCTCTTTTTCGCCTTCCGATAATCTCGGAAATTTTTCCAGGTCGGCATGTCTCCCTGAAGGGGATGGAGCTATTGCATACAAACCGGTTGGAGCCTGTTCAAGTTTTTCCCGGTTCTTTTCCAGAAAATTCATCAGCTCAATCCTGAAATCATCGAGCGTAAAATCGCAAAGGTTGATGTTTTCATCCAGCTCTTCTAGGTCAAGAACTGTCTCCTGTAATTTTTTCAATTGCTTATTTCTGAATTTCAATTCTTCAGCAATTAACTCTTCCAGCTGGTCATTGTTCAGGATATTCTCCTCCTGTGTGGCTGTAAGATCCACCAATGCCATCCGTGCTTCGACCCGCTCTTTGAGATTAATATAGTTATCGAGGTCTTTCGTGGGCCAGAAATTAACCAATTGTATCTTTTCGTTTTTACTTCCGATCCGGTCGATCCGTCCAAAACGTTGAATGATTCTGACCGGATTCCAATGAATGTCGTAGTTGATCAGCAAATCGCAATCCTGCAGGTTTTGCCCTTCGGAGATACAATCGGTGGCAATCAGGATATCAATTCCGCCCTCCTGGGGCATATCTTTCATCAGATGCCGTTTTTTGGAAACCGGACTGAAATTGGTCAGGATGGAGGTATAATCGTTTTGATTCCG
>JADHVS010000118.1 GCA_016783865.1 Bacteroidales bacterium | reverse complement strand
CCCCCCTCCACCTGCTGATCCCGGTGACCCAGGAGGAAAGTAATTTAATCAGATACGGTATGTAATCCGGTATTGGGAACATAGCCGTTTGCCGGGTTACATTCCATTCTGAAATTCCCTGATTCCAATGCTATGGAAGATCTCAGCCCCTTTAACCGTTGCATAGAGCTTGATCCGGGCACAAGGAAACTGATGCTGGATATGATCCGGAGCATGAAATCACTCATCCCGTATGATCCGGCATTAGTACCTTTTTATGGATATTCAAATTCTCCCTTTATCGAAGAATTTGTCAGGAAAGTCCTGAAGGTGGCTGTAAACCATGAAGGCTTGCTGTCAGGTATCGCCGATCCGGGATCAATTGAAAAGCTGCTGCATCATGCTAATGGCCTGCGTGAGGTCGGGGATCAGATCGAAAAACTATTACAAGCTGTTCGAAATTATCAGAACCTGGTATCTTTCTTATCTTACAAACAAGCCGGTTTTGTAAAAGAACACCTTGAACTTATTGCCCCCGACAGTTGCCGGGATGCAGATCAGGTTGACCAGAAGATGAAAAAGAAAAATTTTAGTAATCATTCTTCCAGGAAAAATAATATCAAACTAAAAGTAGTTTAAATACTCTTTATGGAAATCATAACATCCATTAGCCACAAAGAAATGAGGAAAGATATAGATTGGTCAGATAAAACAATTTTAATTGCGGATGATATTTATACCAATTTTCTCCTGCTGGAAGCCATTTTAATAGATACCCGGGCTAAATTGATCTGGGCAAAAAATGGCATGGAAGCCGTAGCAATATGTCTTGACCATGAAAACATCGACCTTGTATTGATGGACATCCAGATGCCGGAAAAGAATGGAATTGAGGCAACAAGGGACATAAAAAAAATCAGGAAAGACCTGCCTATTGTTGCTCAAACCGCTTACACAGAGGAATTTGCTGAGAACAATATCATGGAAGCAGGCTGTTCACAGATTATCAGAAAACCCATCATCCCGGACCTGGTCATAAAGACCCTGGCCACTTACCTGTAAAAAAATCATTTCCGAATTGTTCCGGTGAACCCACAGCCACCGGACTCCCCTGAATTATTTCAGACCTTATGCTCTTTTCCCTATCTTTGCCGATATTTTCACGGCCATGTCAGCAGATTTTTTTTCAGATATTCTTCTCCCGATCACCTTGGTAATCGTAACTCTTGGGCTTGGTTTGTCAATCACTTTGAAGGATATCAAAAATATTATTCTCAAACCCAAAAATATAATTATTGGTTTTCTGAGTCAGATGCTCATTTTGCCGATTATTGCATTTGCTATAGCACTGATTACAAAACTTGATCCTGAATATGCTGTTGGATTGGTAATCATAGCTATGTGTCCGGGTGGTGCAAGTGCAAACCTGGTAAATTATATGTTAAAAACAAATGTCGCCCTATCCCTCTCCATAACAGTTGCAAATGGATTATTCTCAACCATTAAGATCCCCTTTTTTGTTATGCTGACAATGCTTGTTTTTATGGATGAAAAAACAAGAATTCACATGCCTGTTGGGAATGCTGTTCTCCAAATATTCATACTTACAATCATACCAGCAGCCCTCGGAATAATCATCCGCAGATGGAAAACTGCATTTGCAGAAAAACTGGAAGAACCATTCAGATACATATTGCCTATCTTATTAATTGCGGTTTATGCCGGTATTATATTTCTTGAACAAGACGGCAGTCGTAGGCATGTTAATAGTTTCTTATTCTTAATCCCATTTACATTTGCATTGAATCTCTTATCCATGTTAGCCGGTTATTATGTGCCTGCTTTGTTTGGACTGAATAAGAAAAATAAAGTCACCATTGCTGTTGAGGTGGGATTACAAAACAGTGCGCTTGCCATATTTGTTGCAGGCACTTTACTCAACAATTACAACATGGCCCTGGTGGCTGTAGTATATGGATCGTTTTCATTCTTCTCATCCTGGCTGTTCGGATACGTTGCGAAGAGATACCTTTAACCTTTTCTGATCGTGCATCCCGATCACCCGTACTATTCTTTTCTCAGGCAGCAAGCTGCGAGGAATCATCGATCCTTTATATAAATTTTTAATTGCGCTCGCTAACCCCGCAGCAAGCTACGGGGAAACGAGTTTCTGAGTTCGGCGAAGCCAATGCGCTCGCAGGATTCATCGGGAACCAACAACTAAATCTCTAATACCATGACCGAAAGTTCAGACAAAAACAAAGATCTTCTGGCGAGGCTGGAAGAGCTTTCTTCTAAACATCTTGTACTTCAGCAGGATGTGATCCGCCAGCGTGCGGAAATAAATGAGCTTAAAGAGGCGATTGGAAAACAGGCCGAATTGGCCGGCACAGATCTGTCACCTGCAGAACCTGAGACTGCTATACCCGCCAAACCTGCCGTTGAGGAGATAAAAAAGGCATCAGCTGAAAAGGTTGCCGCATCTGATGCGGTTCCTGAAAAGCACAAAAGAAAATTAAACCTTGAAGAATTCATCGGTGGAAACCTGATCAACAAAGTCGGGATCCTGGTTTTGATCATTGGTGTTGGTATTGGTGTGAAATATGCCATCGATCACGATTGGATCAGCCCTGCGATGAGAATCGTATTGGGTTACCTGGTTGGATTAGGACTGCTGGGATTTGGCTTCCGCTTAAAGCAGAAATACGAAAATTTTAGTGCAGTATTGATGAGCGGATCCATGGCCATCTTTTATTTTATCAGCTATGCAGCACATGCATACTATGAATTGATCCCTATTTGGATGTCATTCGCACTCATGGCTGGGATCACCATCACTACCGTATACCTGGCCCTGAACTATAACGCACAGGTCATTGCCCATATCGGACTGATAGGTGCATATACGATACCCTTCCTGTTTCTTGAGACCAATGAAAGGCCGGAGATATTTTTCCCATTTATGGCCATTATCAATGGCGGCATACTGATCCTGTCTCTGCTTAAGCAATGGAAGTCCCTTTTCTATTCCTCCTTCCTCATAACCTGGCTCATTTTTGTTTCATGGTTTATTCTGAATTATAATCCCGCTGAACATTTTACATTGTCGATAGTCATTTTATCCACCTTTTTTACGACCTTCTATATCATCTTCCTTGTAAATAGGCTCATTAAAAATGATAAATTAAATTTCGATGATGTACTAATCCTCCTTGTCAATTCCTTTATTCTGTTTGGATTTGGATTAGGGATCCTGAATGGACATCAAACCGGCAAGGAACTGTTAGGAACTTATACCCTGATCAATGCCGTTATTCATGCCGGAGCATATGCCTTGTTAACCTATCGGCAAAGACCTGACCGTTTACTTCGATTTTTATTCCTTGGATTATCCATCCTGTTTGTTACCATTGCCATTCCCATTGAGCTGAAAAAAAATTGGTTAACATTGGCATGGCTTGTTGAAGGACTGGTTTTGTTTGGTTACGGCAGAGTACAAAAAGTTAAGTTCGTAGAAAGATTATCATATGCCGTTGTTCTCATCACAACCTGGAGTATGCTCATCACATGGTTGTCTTCCGTTAATTTTATTACAGGTGACTCTACCGTCCCACAACCATTTCAAAATTTCGATTTCCTGACAGCCTGCCTGGTTATCCTGTTATTCGGATTTGTTTTCTGGCTGCATAAGAATCCGGCCTACCGAACACATTTTGATCCAAAGGATGACCTGTTGAAATTCTTCAATGTGATGCTTCCCATCATCCTAATCTCTTTTATCTATGTTATCTTCCGTATTGAAATTGCCGATTGCTTTAACCGTTGGTATACTCAAACAAAGATCGATCTGTCATCTTTATCAGATATCCCATACAGATACAGATATGGAGACCACGATATTGAATCATTCAAATCACTCGGATTAATGATCTACACAATGGCATTGGCAACAGGTTTATCATTCCTGAACATAAGAAAAATAAAAAACAGGGACCTGGGCATTATTAACCTGATAATCAATGGCCTTATCCTACTTGTAGTTGTATCAGCCGGTATCCATGTATTAGGATTATTGCGGGAAAGCTATATCGACCAAACCCTGAGTGAATATTACAGCAGGGGATCCTTTCATATTATTGTCAGGTATGTATATGTTGCATTTATAGGATTAATCCTGTGGGCATCAATTAAGTATGCCAGACAGGGATTTCTCAAGTCAAATCTCAAGGTACTCGTGGATGTTATATTATACATTACCCTTCTGGTGGTTGCCAGCACTGAGCTCATCCAGTGGCTCGATTTTGGCAGGACAGCCGAATCCTACAAACTCGAGCTGAGTATTCTCTGGGGTTTGTATGCCGTGATGCTCATTGCACTGGGTATCTGGAAAAAGAAGAAGCACCTGCGGATCATGGCTATCGTTCTTTTCTCCGGTACGTTGCTCAAGGTGTTTGTTTACGACATCGCCCACCTGAATACCATCTCCAAAACCATTGTCCTGATCATACTCGGTATCCTGATGCTGATCACATCATATCTATATATCAAATACAGGACAGTCCTTTTCGGGACTGAAGAGAAAAATAAAGACCTAAACCAATAATGGAGGACCAAATCATGAAATCAAAAAAGTTTTTCAGACAATTTACTGCACTTCTCATTTATTTCCTGTTGTGTACGATGATTTTCTGTACAATTGACCAGAAAAACAACAAAGCTGTTTATGACGCTTATGACCTGAGGATGAATGGCAAAGCCGAAGTAGCCCATGCCATGCTTGACTCGATCCTGACAGCTGACCCTTCAAATGCGCTGGCAAAATATGAGCTGGCCAGGACCCTGTTACATTATCTGCCCATGGAAAAGATGGGTGTGAACCGGTTCGAATTTATAGATACATTATTGATCATAACTGAATCAGCCATGGAGATGGATCCTGAAAACACCCTGTTTTATCCTTTTGCGAATGTAATCTATGATTTTAAAACCTGGTTCAGCCAGGATTCCCTTGAAACGCTGAAATATCAACAAAAGAAGTATGAAATCTTTGAGAAGGAGCTTGAGTTGAATCCGGATGATCCTGAACTCCTGCTTTCAAAACTTGAATGGTATGTTACAGAGCCAGAGCTTACTAATAGTAATGCAACCATTCTTGAGGAATTAACTAAGAAAATTGAAGCATCGGATGAGGTGATGGGTGTAAAAGCCCGTTCGATGGTTGAAGAGAAACAGGTTACTGTAGACCGCTGTCTGGAGCTGACAGAGAAATATCCTGATAATGCAACTGCCGAAGATTTATCAGGCATGGCATATTTGAATTCGGGAGAGACTTTGAAGGCATTTGAATGTATCAATAAATCTATTAAACTGGACCCGGAAATGGGAGCACAGGTACCCTGGATGATGCGGTACCTTGTGTTTTCAGCAGGACAGGAGCAAGTATCGGAGATCGACTACGATTTGATCGCTGAGGAACTTGCGGGTACCTATTTCGAATCACAGCCCCCAAACCCGATGAAAGCATTTGTCATTGCCTGCCAGGCGAGAATAAAAGAAATAACGGGTGACCAGGAGAAATCAGATGAATTATGGAAGGAAGCTATGGCCCTGGATCCCTACACACCTGAATATCCATTGGATCCGGCTCTTGAGCTGTTTACCCCGCTGGCTGAAAAGTAATTCTAAACTATTAATAAAACTTCCCTGGTGGTCGGTTACTGCCAGGGATTTTTTTAAGCAAAGGATAACCAGGGTATTAACGATCTTATTTAAAATTGATATAAGAAACACAACTTCCGTACAACAAAACCTCCCTGTTTTATCTGAACAGCCTGATAAATCCGGTCGTTTTAAATATACTGGAAGAATCCATTGGTTTTATTATCACATAGTAGGTATCTGGTGGCAGTTCCTGACCCGACATATTCCTTCCATCCCAGATAATGGTTGGAGATTGTGCCTCATAAACCAGGATTCCTGACCGGCTGAAAATCTTTACCGAAAAAATCGTTAATCCATTGGTGGCCACTTTGAAGTAATCATTGATGTTGTCGCCGTTCGGGGAAAAAACATTTGGAAGAATCAGGGTGTCTCTCACCTCAATCATCCTGGTCATTGATGCGGAACAACCCATGTTATGGCTCACGCGTAGCATAACATTATGGAGCCCAGCCTCCATGAAAGTATGCATAACAGACCTGCTGGTTGGATGGTTTTCTGTTCCCATGTCCCAAAAGTATTGATATTCCAGGGTATTATCCAGCTGGTCAACATTCCTGAATAAATAAGTATATGTCCCGATTACCAGGCTATCGGAATAATCCCGATATATAAAAAATGGATCAGGAGTATTAAAAACAGAGATATAATCCTCCCTTGTGAGGGTGGTATTATTATTTATCGTGATGGAGACATCGTATACACCGGTGGTGTTATAAAGGATATCATGATCCATCTTACCGGCAGCCGTTTGCCCGTTGCCAAAATCCCAGTCAAGCGTCGTGATCGTATCGGTTCCAGGCAAATTTATAAACCTGAAATTAACCCGGAGCGTATCGCAACCAGATACAGTATCGGCCACAAAAGGTATATTCTGTGCGAAGATGGTAAGTGGGCAAACCAGTAATAGCGATAGTTGTAAAATCCTTAAGAACTTCATTAATTGGCTGTTTCGCCCCTAAATATATTAAAATTGGCAGGAACGACTGTTATATATTCCTTGTTAATTTTTGAACAACCCTGAACTTATTCAGGAATTCTTTTGCAAAAACACGGATGACTGTATAAGTAGGAATAGCCAGGATCATTCCGGTAATTCCCGCCAGTGTGCCGGCTATCAGAATCACCAGGAAAATTTCCAGGGGATGTGCTTTCACGCTGCTTGAAAAGATAAGGGGTTGGAAAAAAATATTATCCATTACCTGAACAATCAGTACGACCAGAAGCATATAGCCAACCATAGGCAACAATTCGGTTGTAAAATCGAGATGGATATGTGTGGCCAAACCCAGGACAATTCCGATGGCTCCACCAATCCAGGGACCAACATATGGAATAACATTGATCAGGCCAATAATCAATCCAATAATAAGTGCCGTTTGAAATTCGATACCCACGATCGTCATGCCGATGGAGATGGTGATAATTATGGCTATTATCTGTCCACCAATCCCGATAAAATATCTCATTAATAATTTTCTCGTTGAAGAAAGGGCCTTCCGTACTGCTTCTTCGTGTTTTTGAGGAACAAGCAATACAAGTGAATCAGCGAACATCGACTGGTCTTTGAGGAAGAAAAACAGTATAAATGAGATAGAAAAAATTGCGATGAAAATATTGCCAAGAAGACTGAATATGTAAGAGAAAAAGTCAGAAACTATTGATATGCCAAGTATCGAACCAACTTTGTCATTGAGAAAATCTTCGAAGGACAGATTTGAATCCTGCCCTATTCCATAATCGTAATAAACTTTTTCGATCCTTTGAATGGGGCCTTCCAGTTTCTCAATAACAAGGTCCGTATCGATATTTGATAATTCATTGGCCTGATTGGCTATCAGGGGAATGAAAATCCTGAAGAAACCGATCACCACTACCCATAATAATAACAGGGTGATAAGGGCGCTCAGGGGACGAGGCATTTTAAATTTCCAGATCCTTGCTTTGCTCAGTATATCCACTACTGGCCTTCCAATCAGCGCAAAAACCCCGGCGATAAGGATATAAGCTACGATGGAAGAAAAGTACCACAAAAGAAAACCAAGCAGGGCCACTCCCAGAATGATCAGAAAATATCTTAAGAAATTGTTCATCGTCCTTCAGCTTAGATTAAAATTACGACTATTTATTGAATTTTCGCAGTAAAGATAAGCGCTTTGCTTCAATTTGATTTATTTAAAAGTTATTAACATTGCCGGAATCAAAAACAATAAACAGGTATTTTTACATCGGATTATCTGAAAAGGAGTTGAATAATGAAGCAATATCTTGATCTGCTTACACATGTGATGGAGGAAGGGGTTAAAAAGAAGGACCGTACCGGCACCGGGACAATAAGTATTTTTGGTCATCAGATGCGGTTTAACCTGGAAGATGGATTTCCTTTGCTGACTACAAAAAAACTGCATTTGCGCTCCATCATTCACGAGCTTTTGTGGTTCCTTATGGGTGAAACCAATATAAAATATCTGAATGACAATAATGTGACGATCTGGGACGAGTGGGCCGATGAAAATGGAAACCTTGGGCAAATCTATGGCTATCAGTGGAGAAGCTGGCCGGCAGCTGATGGCAGGAAGGTTGACCAGATTAAATTACTGATCGACAGCCTTCAGGGAGATCCCGATTCGAGGCGGCATATCATCAGTGCCTGGAATGTAGGAGAATTGGATAAAATGGCACTGCCTCCATGCCATGTATTCTTTCAGTTTTATGTCTCAGACGACAAATTGAGCTGCCAGCTGTACCAGCGAAGTGCAGATATATTCCTGGGTGTTCCGTTTAACATTGCCTCCTATTCGATGCTGCTTATAATGGTAGCACAGGTAACCGGACTGAAACCATATGAGTTTGTTCATACTCTTGGTGATGCACACATCTACCTGAACCATGTTGACCAGGTAAATTTGCAACTCACAAGGGAGCCAAGACAATTACCAGAGATGAAGATCAATCCGGATGTAAAGGATATTTTTGCTTTCAAATTTGAGGATTTCGAGCTGGTAAACTATCATCCGCATCCTCATATTAAAGGAGAGATTTCGGTTTAAACCGTGAGTGGTGAGTAGTGAGTGGTGAGTCGGAAGAAAAAAAAATAACATGAGTATATCCATAATAGTAGCCATCGCAGACAATAACGTCATCGGCAGGAACAATGAACTTCTGTGGCATATTTCGGAAGACCTGAAGAGGTTTAAGAGAATTACCCTGGGGCACAAAGTTGTTATGGGGCGAAACACCTACCTCTCGTTGCCGGAAAAAAACAGGCCATTGAAAGACCGGACCAATATAGTGATCAGCGATATTCCCGGGGAATCATTTGAGGGATGCGAAATGGCGGGGTCAATTGAAGAAGCCCTGGAAATGTGTCCCCCGGAAGAAGAATGTTTTGTCATTGGAGGCGGGATGATCTACAGGCAATTTTTGAGGCACGCTGATAAATTATATATCACACGTGTGTTCAAATCATTTGAAGCGGATGTGTATTTCGCAGAAATCAATTATGATCAATGGGATGAAATAGAGAGGGAAAAGCAGCCTTATGATGAGGAAAACGAATTTGATTATTCATTTATAACCTATCGGAGAAAAACCTGATTGTGATTCTTCGCAATTAACCTTCTGAATCCGGTTGACCTGTTAAATCTGCCAAAAACCTGGCAAGCAAAGCGGCCGTTTCTTCCTGGATCCCCGGACTGTTGCTTTCCCGGTTGCCTGCTACATTCAATACCGAAATCCGGTTTTTATCGGTCCAATCCGCGAGAGCCGAATAGATTGACTCCAACTGACCTGACATTACTTTCAAATCAACCAGGAACCAGGGCTTTGAGAAATCCCTGCAAAAATCGATTGTTAAATGGGTCCCCTCCTCCATCAATCCATCGCGAATGATTAACAGGGTTCCGTCCGAGTCCCTTACATTCTGTTTTGTCCTGAGATTATAATCATCCTCTTCGACCTCTTCGACAGGGTATCTGGCCGGGATGACACCATTTTCACAAATTCTTCCTTTCGGGCACCACCCTCCTGCCTCTATCCCATATTCCAGGGCAAAATCGAGACCTCCCTGGTCTGCCCCGGTCTGTCCCCCGGAAATTATCTTTTTTATCATACCAACCTATTAGTCTGCATTTTCCAGTATCAGATCGCTGTATGACCTGCTTTCCAGGTCCGCCTTATCGATCTGCATCGCCTGCATTAATTCCGTGCACTGTTCATAAAGCTGATCCTTTGTAACATTGCCCCAATCACCGGATGCTTCTATCTCCACAAAGTTTCCCAGATCCTGCACGGCGTCGATATGAATTTTGATATTATCCAGGTAATATATCTCCCGTTGTTTATCCACAACAGCCATTACACCCAGGATTCAATAAAATTAACCATACAAATCAAATTACTAGGAATAAATCAAAAAATGACTTATTTTCAACGAGACAAATAAAACCATCGACCATGAAAAAAATTACAATTTTACTAGCATTATTTTTTGTTTCTACCTGTTATATAGCTGCACAGGCAGACAAGATCCTTGGATTCTACCTCTCTGAAGAAAGTGATGCCCAGATAAAAATATTTAAGGCTACCAATGGCAAGTACTATGGTAAGATTGTCTGGCTGGATGATCCTTTAGAGGACGACGGGGTAGGACCAAATTTAGACGATAAGAATCCTGATGAGTCATTGCGAAGCACGCCGGTATTGGGATTAAGGCTGCTGAATGGATTTTCTTATGATTCAGAGGATAATGAGTGGTCGGATGGTACTATTTATGATCCCAAAAGCGGTAAAACTTATTCTTGCTATATGTGGTTCGATGAAGAAAATCCCAAAAAACTTAATATTAAAGGCTTCGTAATGGGAATGCGCTTTATTGGCAGGAGCTCAGTCTGGACCATGGAAAGCACCGAAAGAAAGATGGAATAACTCAGAAGACAGAATTCAGAAGTCAGAAGGGGTGTGGGTGTGGGTTTGGGAGGAGGTGTAAAGAGTCCGCAAATCTTCAAGTCAGATTTAACATAACACCCCCACCTCCCACTCCCTCGCCCTCCTTTCACTGATCACCGTTCACCGTTCACCACTCACGGTCATGTTCGTTTACGAACATGACGTGTATCAATTCCGTTCACTTATTTGAAATTATTTTAAATTGCATCTGTCTGTCCGTTAGGTTTTTACAAATTATGGCATAATTTGTGTCAAACCTTTCATGTCGTTGGTTGTCTAATAATACAAGCAACACAAAACAGGAAAGACAATGAAAAAGATATTCGCAATATTAGCAGTAATCGCAACAGTTACAGCAGCAGTTTTTGCAGGATCAGATAACCAGAGTAAAGAGTTCAAAATGAAAACTGCTGAGCAAGCTGCCGACTCGGAATTAATCCTCGAGAACTGGATGCTTTCTCCTTTATTTGAAAGTACGGATGTTGAAGCCAAGATTGATCTTGAAGACTGGATGATCGAGTTTGAAAGCAAGGATGTTGAAGCTAAAATCGATCTTGAAAACTGGATGATCGAAACTGATTCATTTGCAGATGAGAATGTTGAACTGGAAGAATGGATGTTAGAGGATTCAAACTCTACCAGGACCGCAGGACAGGACCAGGTACTTGAAAATTGGATGTTTATCTATTCATAGATAACTTCATAGGTTTAGTGGTTAATAATTATTCATGAAAAACCGCCCAAAAGGCGGTTTTTTTTTGCCCTGGATTAATTCCACCTGCAGAATATTTAAATCGACAGGTAAATAATGGCAATTCACCGATAAAACTTTGCGAACTTAGGGAAATGATAATACATTCACTTCAAATTTAAAATCAATCATAATATGATCGCATTAAAAACCATTGAATCATTCCTTGCACCCAGAGAGCTTGCCTTTTGTGGTGCATCAAGAAATCCTAAAAAATTCGGAAGGGTAGTATATGACACCCTAAAAGAAAGGGGGTTCAAATTATATCCGGTTCATCCCTTTACAGATGAGATTGCCGGTGACACCTGTGTAAAGGAGATTGCTGAACTACCCGATCAGGTTAAGAGATTATACATTGTAACAGGCAAAGACCAGACAACAGAAATTGTTGAGCAGGCTGCGAAAAAGGGTATCCGGGAAATATGGATCCAGCAGACCTCGGATACTCCGGAAAGCATTGAAATTGCAATAAAAAATGACATTACACTCATACATAAACAGTGTATAATGAAATTTGCAGAACCTGTTTCCGGTATTCACAAATTCCATCGCTCGATCAGCAAGCTTTTTGGCAACTATCCAAAGTAAATAACATCTAAAGTAAACATAATGAACAAGTTAAAAATTATGTTGGTTATTACTGCCAGCATTATGCTTATGCTGCCGGCCTGCTATCTCGGTCCGACAGTACATGGAGACGGAAACGTCGTAACAGAAGAGAGAGCCGTTGATTCATTCAGCGGAATCAAAGGTTCAAGTGGCTTAAAGGTATTCATTACCCAGGGAGATGAAGAATCTGTAGTGGTTATTGCAGATCAAAACCTGCAGGAAAAAATAATAACAGAAGTAGATGAAGGAAAATTAAAAATATATACTGAATATAACATAAGGGAAGCCAAATCCAAAGAGGTACATGTAGTATTCAAAGACATTAATTACCTGAGTTCGTCGAGTGGATGCCGTCTTAAGGGTGAAAACAAGCTGGAGACTGACGACATCAGGATCAATGTAAGCAGCGGCGGCCGGTTAAAACTTGAAATTGCCGCCGGTCAGATTGAATGCGATGCCAGCAGCGGCGGAGAGGCATTTCTAAAAGGTACAGCAGATAATCTTGAAGTTAACTCAAGCAGTGGAGGAGGACTGGATGCTACTGAACTGGCCGCAAAGTATGTAATTGCGGATGCTTCCAGTGGTGGCCATGCCAGGGTTAATGCTACCGATGGTTTTGAATTGAATGCAAGCAGTGGCGGTAATATTTCATATTCCGGTGATGGGAACATTAACAGGCAAAACAGTTCTTCCGGTGGGAATATCAGGAAGAGATAGGCTTCTAAATAGTCAAACTGAATTCGGGGCAGGCGAGTTCAATATGACGAAATTATGACTTCTGGGACTGCGTCATTTTTTTTCTAAAAGTAAATCCCCACCCGGAGATCCATAAAATCAGCATTTGCTTTGCTTGCTTTAAGATTGACCCCGGTAAAAAAATGGTCTGTCAGTTTAAATGATAATCCGTACCGCTGGTATAGCCGATTTTTAGGTTTGAGAGGCGTATATACAACAAATCCAAGTTGCTGGGAAAAGATGAATCTTCCCAACAACCATTCAATTCCTGCCAATGCTCCAATTCTGTTGTGATCCAGATAGTTTTCGGAATCATCAACCCAGTTAAACCGAATTATCTTTGCCCTTATTGCTTTGTCATTCACCCATTCGGTTCCGGCAGTAACGGCTAACCGCCTGCCGATCAAGCGACTATAGTTCATGCCTATAACATACACAGGGTATCTGTCAGGCAACTCTTTTTCAATAGGTTTAATTGAAGCACCAAATAAGATATCAATCCGGTTCTTTTTTGGATTGAGAATGACATGCGGGTCCTTTTCCCGCACTTCAAATACCGG
>JADHVS010000117.1 GCA_016783865.1 Bacteroidales bacterium | reverse complement strand
GAATCCATTGACTCTCCTCGAATTCTAAGATATAAACAATCTAAAGGCAGCAAGCTGCGAGGAATCATCGATCCTTTATATAAATTTTTCATTGCGCTCGCTAACCCCGCAGCAAGCTACGGGGAATGCGTTCGCAGGATTCAATTATTAACTATTAAATCATGAAGCACTTACAATTATTTTGCGCCGTACTTTTATCAGGTACAATGACTACCGGGTTTTCACAGGAAGATCCGTTAGGCAAAGGTCTGGATGCCATTACCCTTGAGGCTGTTCAGGGACAGCTCGAGTTTCTGGCTTCCGATTGGACAGAAGGAAGGGAAACCTCCACTCCGGGGATTTATATGGCCGCCGATTACATTGCCAGTATGTTTAAAGTTTATGGTCTTGAACCGGGAGGTGACGAAAAAACGATTTATCCCAGCCGGGAAGAGCGCCGGGCTGGAAAGCGACCTACCCAGGTGGGGACATATTTTCAGAATTTTAAGCTAATCCAGGTTGAACAGGGTGAAAATCATGAATTGTCGGTCAATTCAGGCGCCCGTACCATACACTTTGAGCCGGACGTCGATTTCAGCGTGTATTCATCTGACCTCTCGGTCGAGGTAGATGCCCCGGTAGTATTTGTCGGATATGGATATGTGAATGAAAAGGAAGGATATGATGATTTTAAAGGAGTTGATGTAAAGGATAAGATTATTCTGAGATTGAGTGGATACCCGGGACATGATGATCCCGATTCAAAAGGATATGAAACTTTCAAAGAACCAACTCAGGAGCGGAGATATCGCAGAAGCAGTCCAAAGGATGATGCGGCTAAGAAAAAAGGAGCCCTGGCCATAATCGAGGTAGACCTGAACCAGGATGTCACATCGGGATTTGGCAGCAATCTGCCATTCAGATATAATTCCAGGATGTATGAAGGGGATGAGCCTCCTCCATCAGTCAATAGTTTAAGGCTCAGGCTCCCGGAAGATACGCTTGATCTGGATCCTGCCCGGGTGAGCGTAAGCAACCGTGTACTCAACGAAATCATCGCAGGTTCCGGGGTAAATCTTGAAACATATGCAAATACTGTCAAAAACACCCTTAAACCTGCCCCAAAGGCAATCAACAAAGTAGTCCACCTAAAAACTGATGTCATCACCAAAGCCGTTCAGGTTAGAAATGTTGTTGGTGTAATACCCGGCAAAGACACGACCAGCAATATTGTACTGGGTGCACATTACGACCATCTTGGAAAATATGGTGGAGTTATCTGGAACGGTGCCGATGATAATGCTTCGGGAACAGTGGGAGTTATGACCGTTGCAAAAGCAATGATGGCTACTGGTGAAAAACCTGAGAAAAACATTATATTTTGTGCCTGGACAGCCGAAGAAAAGGGGTTAATCGGCTCAAGGTATTTTGTAAAAAACTTCCCGGACGCAAAGGAAAGCATAGATCTTTATCTGAATTATGACATGATCTCAAGAGACAGTCAGGATGATTCCCTGGGGAACAATATCAGCATGGTCTACACAACAGGATATGAGGCACTTAAGGACGACACAGAAGCTTATAGTGCAAAGTATAATATGGATTTAAAGATTGATTTCAGGTCGAGCGTGAGGCCTTCCGGTGGAAGCGACCACACCTATTTCGCCAGGGAGGATATTCCGGTATTCTATTTTATGGCCGGTTTCCCTGAAGAGTATCATCAACCCGATGATCATGTGGAGCTTGTCAACTGGGATAAGATGGTTAAGATCATTAAGCTGGGTTATTTGAATATTTATAAGTGGGCGAACCAGGACCTGGAAAAGACAGTAGACAGTAGTCAGTAGACAGTAGAAGACAGAAAACAGAAGTCAGAAGTCAGAAGATAATAAAGGGCCATGGAGTATAAGCTTTGTGGCCTTTTTTTTTGTATTTTTATGTTTATAAAGGCTCTGATTGAAGCTCCCATCCCCGCGTGTCGTCCCGAGTACCCGGGGGGGGGAGTACACGGGGGGAAACGAGTTCCTGAGTTCGGCCAATGCGCTCGCAGGATTCAAACAGTTTAACCCTATTGTTGAATCTTTAAATTAAAATAATATCGATCCGAATTTGACAGATTACTTTATATGATCATTTAATAATCAAAATCATGGTAAAAGAGAAAGAAACAAAGAAAAAGAGCAGCAAAAAAGAACCCCAGAAAAACCTGAAAGAGAAAAGAGCTGCCAAAGCAGCCAAACGCCTGGAAAAATCAAGATAGGTTCATTACGGGCCGGTTTCAGAAATTTGTGGTTATTTATTGAGCTTCTTACAATAAGGGAAGTCCTTTGGATAAATGCCAGAGGGATTTTCAACATGAACAAATCCGGATGGTTCCCCGGGAATTTATTTTCCCAGATCCTGGTTTAGCTGTTCGAGTAGCTTAGCGCTGAGATCAGGATCATCGCAGTCAACAATCCCGGTAAGGAATTCACCCTTGAGCAATACTTCAATATCACCGTTGTATGGATCCCTGACGGTGTATCTGCCATCCTTAACTTCAATCTCCTGTTTAGTAAAGGCAAAGTATTTCGTGAGCATTTCCTGAACCGTTCCAGGATCTCCGGTGGTGATAATGAACAACTGAAACTCTGTTCCGTCAATGCTGTAGGGTGCAATGAACGCTGAGTGCAAAAAATCAAATCCCAGGAAATTCTCGGCGATATAATGATCTGTATGGGCTTCCGTGGCAGGAAAATACCTGAGCACGTATGGCCAGAAAACTTCCTGGTTAAGGTGTTCCTGGACCTTCTTCCCAATCTTCAACATTTCTTTGCTGAGGCCATCCGCTTCATCAAAACACGACATCTTTATGTAATAATATCCACACTGAAAATTCAGTATTCCTTCCTCCTGGTAGCCTTCCAGTCCAATATCTATAAACTCATATTCAGGGCTTCGCTCGGTAGTATAAATACCGTAAGCATTGTTGTAAGTGCTGTGCCTGTATAGCTCAACCCTTATAGAAACACCATCTTTGTTTTCATAATCGGCCAGGTGCAGATCCTGGAAATCATAGCTCAGGTAAGCATCGGCAGCACCGTTGATCAGGTCCCACAAATTACCGGGGACATATACTCTGTCATTTGTAATTAACTTCCAGCCTTCTACTTGAGGGAAGAGATCGGAGGAACGAGCCGTTGAAAAAACGATCAGGCTCAGTAGCAGGGCTATTGATATTCTTTTTATCATAATGATTGAATTTTACGAGTTACGAGGTGCGAGTTGCGAGTTGTCTGTTATTAGTTAATTCATACAAGAAAATCTTCCGGGATACTGCTTATCCTGCTGATCTTACCAATTTTTTCGGCCAGTTTAAATCCTTTTACACAATGTGCAGTACACACCTGGCATCCTGAGCATGGGTTTTCAATTACATTGGCTTCAGCGACTGTTCTCTGTGCCTTTTCCATCTGACTATAGCCATAGGCATACATATAGGCTCTCATCAGGTCGGGAATGGGCAAGTTTTTCTGACAACCAACTATACAGGACTCACACCCCTGGCAATACAAACCTGTCTCTGCAGCAGCAAGCTGCAAGGATTTCAATTCATCATCGGTGAGAATAATATCGCGCATAACCTCAAGGTCCTGCTCCATCTGGTCGAAAGTGACAAACCCGGGGATGCAGGTGGTAATATTGGGATCCTGCAACACCCATTTAAGAGCGGCTTTCGGATCGACCGGCTTTTGTTTCTCCTCATCCAGGTAGCCCCCTGCCATATTTTTCATCCCGATTATTCCAATACCTGCCTCTGCTGCCCTGGCTATAACCTCTTTCAATTTGTCAACATGGTCCTGTTTGAAATTTATTGCTGTCAGTACCACATCAATATCACCCCGCTCAATGGCACCTTCGATCACTTCCACTTCATTTGAATGGGTTGAAGTACCGATAAACCTTGTCTTGCCCTGTTTCTTAAAAGAGTTCATCACCTCCCAGACCGGCTCAGACTCCATGGATACTTTACCTCTTGATCCATGTAGTAACAGTATATCCACATAGTCCATTTTTAGCCGGGACAAACTGGTCTCAAGCATTTCCCTGAATTCCTTTTCATCGTATTCCGGGCCAAAAGAGCCATCCTGCTGTCGTCCTGCAGGCCTTACCTTAGTGGTTATAATGATTTTTTTTCTGTCGTATTCTTTCATCACATCCCCTACCATTTCCTCGTTTCTCCCATCCTGGTAGCCATGTGCTGTATCAAAGTGGATAATGCCAGATTTAATGGCGGCTTTAAGCAAGTTTGGATTATCCGCCCGCATAACGCCCATGCTGATGACCGGCATTTCTAACCCGGTTTTTCCAAGGGTACGGGTAATGACAGGTTTATCATCGGGCGAGCCAGTATTCATATCTAACTTTCTATTTCCGGCATATGCAACGCCGGCTGCACCAAGCAGGCCTGATTTAATAAAAGTTCTTCTGTTTTGATTTTTCATTGTAAATAGGATTATGCGTAGGAAGTTAATAATGCTCAGATGGCATAAATATAGCAAAGCAAATGCTATTAGATATTAAGAGATTATTTAATTAAGAAAAGGTAAATCAATTTTAATTAAATCTTAATAAATTTTTCAGGCGCTATTCCTGTCAGAGAAGAATTTCAAAATCGCTTCCCCTGCCAGGCTCAGAACGGACTTCCAATGTCCCCCTGTGCATCATGATGATCTGCCGCGACACACTCAGTCCAATCCCGGAACCATCCTCTTTGGTAGAGTAAAAGGGCACAAATATTTTATCCAGAATATCCTGCGGAATACCGCTACCATTATCCCTGATAATAATACTGATCTGATACCCTTCGGGTTTTGATACGATCAATTCCACAACAGGAGGGACAGACTGGCTTACCGCTGCCTGGGCATTTTTGATCAGGTTGATCAGCACCTGCTCAAGCAACTTTATATCGCCCTTAAATGATTCGGGTTCTCCATCATACACAATACCCAGCTGAATATTTTGTTCCTTGAACTGGTTTGCATATAAGGCCTCAATCTGTTTCAGCAGGTCGCTGGTTTCAATTTGCTGAATAGTGGGTGAAGGAAGTCGCGTAAGATTCTGGTATGCTTCGGTAAACTTCATGAGTCCGGAACTTCTGTCCTGAATGGCTAACAATCCATCCTTCAATCTCGACTTCAACTTCTCATCCTGAATTTTTGAGGCATTGTTGTTAACCAGGTCATTCAGAGAGTTGCTCAGCGAAACCACAGGCGTTACGGAGTTCATTATTTCATGTGTCAGCACCCTGATCAGCTTGTGCCATGCCTCGAGTTCCTTTTCCTCCAATTCGGTGCGGATATCGTGAACAGACAACAGAGTATACTCCTTTCCTTCCGATTTAAAAATGCTGATCTGGAATGAAAAAGGGACCTCGGCATTACCCCTCTTCCATTTAATGAGCTGATGCTCACCAGGCCTGATCTGGTTTATGATATTCATTAATTCCGGTGAGCTTTTATACAGGTTGCTGCCTGTCACAATATTAAACACTCCAAGCAACTCGATCAATGTCCTGTTTACAATAAATACTTCTCCGGAATGATCAACTGAAAGTAATCCTACCCTGACCTGTTCAATCAGGCTGAACAAATACTGACTATGACTTTCCTTCTCCATGCTCAGGTTACTCATCTTCTCATTCAATGTATTCAGGATTTTAAATAATAATCTGAACGACTTGCCTTTTCCTGGTTGGGTCAGGTGCTGGGAGTAGTCATCATGAAGGAGGCCGGAGAAAAAGCCGGCCAGGTTCCGGTTTAGCCGATCGATATAGAGAAACATCTCGATCACCAATCCAATGACCATAATCCCGATATAGGTGGCCCTCAGAAAATGATTACCTGTGACCCACAACGCAATTAGCACAAGTCCTGCAAAGATAAACAGGATGCGTATAACTATGTTGATCCTGAAATTTCTAAATACCATGTTTTTCTATTCTCCGGTAGAGCGCACCGCGGGTTAAACCTAATTCGTTCGCAGCTCTTGTAACATTACCACCATGTTTTTTAAGGCAATTACTGATGGCCCATTTCTCAAGGTCCATCAGATTATAATCATCACCTCTCTGACCGGCCGTTTCATCGAGTGAAAGAAACTGAAAATCTGAAGTTTTCAGAATACTTCCATCACTCATAATAACGGCCCTTTCCAGGGCATGCTGCAACTCCCGGATGTTACCCGGCCATTCGAATTTTTGAAGTTTTTTGATCACATAATCGGGTATACTCAGCTTCTCTTTCCTGTATTTCTTTTTGTACCGGGACAAGTAAAACCTGGTAATCAAAGAGATATCTTCCGATCTGTCGCGTAATGGTGGTATATCGATTTCAACTGTATTGATCCGGTAAAGAAGATCCTGCCTGAATTGCCCTTCATTTACCATTTTTTTGATGGGTTGATTTGTTGCACATATAAGCCTGATATCTATTTCAACAGGTTTATTGCTTCCAACACGGTAGATTTGCCGTGTTTGCAGTACAGATAACAGTTTTGATTGCAGAGCCAGGGAAAGATTACCTATTTCATCCAGGAAAAGTGTTCCGCCTGAGGCTGCTTCAAATCGTTCCGTCCGGTCCTCTGTTGCATCGGTAAACGCTCCTTTCTGATGCCCGAACAGTTCACTCTCGAAAAGTGATTCTGACAGTGCACCCAGGTCAACCGGGATAAAAACTTCATCCCTTCTCATCGATCTCCTGTGAATTTCCCGGGCGATCAACTCTTTGCCAGTACCATTTTCACCCAGGATGATAACATTGGCATCGGTTGTTGCCACCTTTTCAATGTCAATGACTACCTGCTTCATAGCCTGTGACTCTCCAATCATGTCGGGATACTGTGAATCGATGGCAGAGCTTAAAGCCGATTTCTGAGTCTGCAATTGCCTGACCTTCTTTCTTGACACACTCAGCCTGTATGCAGATGAAACCGTACCAAGCAACTTTTCATTTTGCCAGGGCTTGGTAATGAAATCAATAGCTCCAAGCTTCATGGCCCTGACGGCATTGTTTACATCACCATAGGCCGTAATCATGATAATGTTTGCCGCAGGTTCAAGATCGAGGATCTTTTTCAGCCATCTTATCCCGTCCTCCCCTGATGTATCACCAGGTTTGAAATTCATATCAAGGAGAATCACATCCCAGGAATCCTTTGACAGCTGTTCACTGACCTGTTCAGGATCCTTGATGGACTGAATCGTGGCATAGTGCTGCTCCAGCAGTGTAGTTAACGAAAGTAAAATATACGGATCATCGTCCACGACTAATATTTTCCCTTCTGCCTTACTCATCAGTTTCAAATTAAGTTACGAGTTACGAGTTGCGAGGTGCAAACCAGTGAGTGGTGAGTAGTGAGCGGTGAATCGGGAGAGTGAGGATTGGGAGTTGGGAGTTGGTGCCGTATTTAAAGTATATGTATGGTAAAACAATATTACAAAATTGTCCAAAAATGGACAATTTTATGTCCATGGATGGACGAAAAATTCATTTACATTATTTTCTTTTATTTATAACTTACTGATATCCTGTTCATTATGAGTCATGGCACAGAAGTTGGCTAATTAGTAATAAATTTCAAAAAAGATGATAAGGAACATAATTAAACTCACTCTTCGCGTGATTGGCAGGAATAAAGTTTTTTCGATACTGAACCTGGCCGGTCTGGTTATCGGTCTGTCATGCTCCCTGCTGATCTTTATGTGGGTTTGGAATGAGATCCGTTTCGACCGGTTTCATGAAAACCTGGATCACCTGTTTATTTTTGAGCAAACCCTTGAAATGAGTACGGGTGAATTACTAACGGATCGTTGCGGACCAAGCTGCGGACCTGCCTTACTGGATGAGATCCCGGAAATCACAAATATGACAAGGATCCACAATGGTCTGGAGCTTCTGTTAAGCTGGATTAACCTGGATACCCTATCCGGCGAAGGAGTATTGGATATATCCAAAAGTTTTGTTGAGTCAAACATTTTAGCCGCAGATTCAAGCTTCTTTGAAATGTTCTCATTCCCTTTCTCCAGGGGCAACCCGGCAACTGCCCTGAAAGAACCTTATTCCATTGTGCTCACAGAAGAGATGGCTCAGAAATATTTTGGGGATGATGATCCGCTTGACCAGGTGATCCGGATAGCCAGAGAATATGATTTCAGGGTTACCGGGGTCTGCCGGGAATTCCCTGAAAATTCCACCCTTCAGTTCGACTTTATCGTTCCGTTCGATTTCCTGAATGACCTGGGAGCGCGTACGGAGGGATTTGAAGGTAATCCCTATTTTACCTATTTGTACATTGATAATCCATCAGAGTGGAAAGTGATAAGTGACAGCCTGCCATCATTTTTCAGAGACAAGCTGGATCCTGAAATTAAAACTGTTCAAAAGCTGTTACCCTTCAAAAATCAACATTTGAAGGGTGAGTCGAAGGGGATATATGGTGTTCTCATGTTCTCCTTGCTATCCGCCCTGATCCTGATCATTGCCTGCATAAATTTCATGAATATGTCAACGGCCCGGTTTGTTGACAGAACCCTGGAGGTGGGTATCAGAAAGGTGATCGGTGCCACACGCTGGCAACTGATCCGGCAATTTATTGGTGAAACACTGATCATCGTTTTCATTGCATTAAATCTTTCCATATTAATTGTCGACCTGTCACTTCCCAGGTTCAATCAATATTTTGAAGCGGATATAAGTCTGGAGCTTGGCAACCCGGTTATTATTTTCTCGATGATAGGAATCCTTATCCTGACAAGCTTAATTGCAGGCAGTTATCCGGCCCTTTTTCTCTCCTCATTTAAGCCTCTTGATGTAATCAGGAAATCATTTATCTCATCCAGAAAAGGCGGATCGATACGAAAAATACTGGTCGTGATTCAGTTTTCATTCTCCATCATTTTCGTGATCTGCTCCATATATATTTATAAACAATACGATTTACTAAGCAGTCTGGGGTATGGGCTGCGACAGGAAAACCTGATGTATATTCCTGCCAGGGGTGACCTGGATGATAATTATTCTGATTTTAAATTCAGCCTGTTACAATTGCCTGAAGTCGAAAATGTATCCACTGCTTCTCACAATCCGTTATTTGTAGACCAGGGTGAATTTGAATGGGGAGTTGAACCCGATGCATCCAATGCACTTGCAAGGGTCATGTGGGCCGGATATGACTTTGATCAAACGCTTGGGATGAACCTTGTTAAGGGCCGTTTTTACTCATCAGAGTACCCGACTGATTCCACCGATGCCATTGTCATTAATGAATCCGTGGCCCGGGCAATCGAACTTGAGGATCCTGTTGGCGAGACGTTTTACTTGTATGAAGACAAATATACTATTATTGGAGTGGTTGAAGATTTTTCTTCTTTTCCTATTAAACTAGGAGGAGAGAATCTGATCATCCCGTTTACCGGAGCCAACAGGTTTGTATTTATAAAAATGTCAGGAATGAACCGGAACAAGGTCACCCAGCAAATTGAGAAATTACATGAAAAATTCAATCCGGGCTATCCGTTTATCTATTTCTTCCTTGAAGATTATAAAGACACGATAACAGAGATGATGCACAGTACATGGAAGATCGTGTTCTTTTTCACGCTGTTTGGCATATTTATTTCGTGTCTTGGTTTGCTGGGATTATCCATTTTTTCAACGCAACAGCGAAATAAGGAGATATCGATACGGAGGGTTCACGGAGCCAATCTCCCGGGAATACTATTGCTTGTCAACAAAGAATTCTTAAAGCTTACCGCTATCTCATTTGTAATTGGCGTACCGGCTTCCATTATGATCATGAGATTGATGGTAAAACAGTTCTATGAGCAGACTGAGATCGGTCTCTGGGGATTTATACTGGTAGGATTGGCACTGGGACTCATCTCTGTAGTTACTGTAAGCTACCAGGCGTTGAGGACAGCAAGGGGCAACCTGGCCAGTAATCTACGCTACGAGTAGCGTAGATCGGTGATCAGAGGGTGTGGGTATGAGTGTGGGAGTTGATTTATAAAAAAAAAGAAATATGTTTAGAAAGTATTTGATCATTAATCTGCGTGTATTGTGGCGGCAGAAGCTATACAGCGTGTTGAACATTCTTGGTCTGGCAGTTGCGCTGGCAGTAAGTTTGATCATGTTCCATCATGTGAGGGTTGAATTGAGTTATGACAAACATTTCCCTAAATCTGAAAGGATTTTCAGGGTGATCAACAAAACATTTGGGGAGAGGGGGGAATGGGACTGGGCAACTACTGCGCCATTGCTGGCCGAAGATCTGAATAATTCAATACCGGAAATTGAGGGTACATTCAGGTTTCGTGTGCAACGTGGGGTATATATCGAAGAACGTTCAGACACCAACAATATAAAAGGTTTTCCCAACAACAATGGATTTTACACCGACTCTTCCGTTTTTGATATCCTGGATATTCCATTCCTGTATGGAGACAGGACCACAGCCCTATCAGAACCAAATTCAGTAGTGCTTACAGAATCCTTGTCCCGGAAAATATTCGGCGAATCAGACCCGGTTGGTCAAATGCTTTATTTATTTGGTGGTAATCCTTGCACCATTAAGGGGGTAATTCCTGATTTCCCTGAGGAAACTCATTTTGAGTGTGACTTCCTGCTTGACTGGCAGATGTTTGTCAATCTGATGACGATGGTGAAACTGGAGGATCTCTACTACTATCGCGGATGGGCAGGAGTATATACCTATTCAATTCTCAAAGAGGGTGTCGACAGAGAGACGCTTAAAGACAAACTTTTCGAATTCCGCAAAGAGTATTACAGTTCTGAAACAGATACAGCCGATGTAACCGGATCGTTCGCGCTCCAGCCAATCACCCACATTCACCTCAGGTCGAACATTGAAGAGGAAATTGAGGCCAATGGGAACATCAACTACATTATTGCATTTGGAATGGGCGCGTTATTTATCCTGATCATTGCCGGGGTGAATTATATAAATATTGCAACGGCCAGGGCATTTAAGAGGATGAGGGAGGTTGGAATACGAAAGGTCGCCGGAGCCCGGCGTATTCAACTGGTCAACCAGTTTCAGGCTGAATCGTTGTTTACTGTATTAATCGCTGCTCTTCTTTCCATCCTTTTCATCGATCTGATTATTCCGGTTTACAATAATTTTACCGGAAAGCTCATTACTTCGGAAGACATTTTCACCCTTCAGAACACAGTGTTTTTTGTCCTGATCATCCTGTTACTGGGAAGCTTATCCGGATTATACCCCAGCTTGTTTGCTTCGGGTTTCAGGGCGGTTGATGCGCTCCACGAATTGCATGATCCTTCATCCCGGACAAATTTTGTAAGAAGGATCCTTGTCGTTCTTCAGTTTGCAGTCTCCATATTTATGATATTTACTACCATAGTGATCTACCGGCAGATGAATTATTTCAGTACGAAAAACCTTGGTTTTGACAAATCGCATGTCATCAACATGCGATTAAATGGTGAATTATGGGATTGGGCCGTTAACAATCCACAAAAATTAAAAGATGAGCTGGCCAATATACCTGTCATTGAAGGAGCATCGGTAACAAGTCATATTATTGGTGACCGTTTTAGTGTTGAAGGACTTGATCCGGACAATCTTCCGGAAGATGCCGAACGGCCTTCATTAAGATTTCTAAGGGTGGATGAAGACTTCCTTGATCTGCTGAAAATCAAACTTATTGAAGGACGGAACTTTGATACGCCACCTGAGGGTGAGAGTCAATTTTTACTTAATAAAAAAGCCGTCGAGGTGTTGGGACTTGAATATCCTACAGGGACCGGGGGGACTTCATTTTTCGGACAGTATGGTGAGATCAGAGGTGTTGTGGATGACTTCCATTTTGCCAGTCTGCATCAGACCATTGAACCATTGGTACTGGAGTTCAATGTGGGTCAGGAATTCAGGCAATTGTGGGTGAACAATATGTTAATCAGGCTCATCCCGGGTGATTCCCGCGACCTCATCCCTGAGCTTGAAAAATATATAAAAAAGATTGCCCCGGAGACCAATTTCAATTATGAGTTTATCGATGACAGGTTTGACCGGTTGTATCAATCGGAAGCCAATCTGAGAGACATATTCAAGGCATTTGCCTTGTTTACCATATTCATTACCTGTCTCGGGCTTTTTGGATTATCGGCCTATACAGCCGAATTAAGGACAAAAGAGATCGGCATCAGGAAGAGTCTTGGGGCAAGGCTTACCGGTATTGTCATATTATTGTCGCGCCAGTTTATGGTTTATGTGCTGTTAAGTGTTGTGATTGCGTTGCCGGCCGGATACTTCTATTGTAAAGACTGGCTTCAGAACTATGCCTATAAGATCAACCTCCAGCCATGGGAATTCATCCTGGCGGGAGCCATTGCGCTCTTAATCGCCTTTATTTCAGTCAGTTACCAGGCAGTGCGGGCTGGCCGGATGAATCCGGTGAAGGCGCTTCGCTATGAGTGAATCGTGAGTCGTGAGTCGAGGGTGTGGGTGTGGGTGTGGGAATGATGAATAATGATTGCTCGGCACGCACAAGGCCACAATCACAACCGCCCTTGCGAATACGGAGCATTTGCCTTCGGCGAATACTTCGCATTTAACGATTTATGATTTTTGAAGTAGTGTGTGAGCTATGGGAGTAGGGCCTGGAAGAATGCAACAGAATTATTTCACCAGCAGTTTTCCTCAATAGATTTTTTCGCCGCTCAGTTCGATGATCAGCAGAAGGCGTTATATACATTTCGATTATAATACGTAATTTTACACGTTTGAATTTTTATAATTATTTGATAATATGGTAATTAAAAAAATCAGAACGTGTACAACCACTCGTTGCTCCCGTTCTCGCATGAAAAATTGAATCCTGCGAGCGCATTCCCCGTAGCTTGCTGCGGGGTTAGCGAGCGCAATAAAAAATATATGTAAAGGATCGATGATTCCTCGCAGCTTGCTGCGAGGAGAGTCAATCATCTCCTTTTGTTAAGAAATTGATTAAATTTCTTCATGCTCGTTTCATTTGTTTAATAATAATGCATTCGAAATGAGAAACACCCTACCTGTAATTCCATCCGGATTAATTATTTTACTCTTGTCCGTAACCTCCTGCGGAGACGATTACCCCGACCTTGATTTCAAGCAGGAGATGCGCGATTTTGTGACGGCCATCAGCGGGTATGCCAAAGACCTCCATCCGGGCTTCCTGATCATTCCGCAGAACGGACAGGAGTTGAACACCCTGAATGGGGACAACAAGGGATCGCCGAACCTGGAATACTTATCTGTCATCGACTGCAT
>JADHVS010000116.1 GCA_016783865.1 Bacteroidales bacterium | reverse complement strand
CTATCATCAAGGTGGTGGAAGATGGTACCAGGGCCATACTCTTCATCGGGGATGCCGACATCGGCCAGGGATCGGATACCGTACTGGCGATGGCTGCCTGCGAAGCTATGGGGATCAGTTTCGACCGGATCAGCGTGATTTCGGCCGACAGCGACCTAACCCCCATCGGTTTCGGGGCCTATTCTAGCCGTGTTACGCTCATGGGGGGCAATGCCTCTAAAATGGCAGGAGAAGAGGTGAAAAAACAGGTCATTGCCAAAGCGGCGGAAATCATGAATGTAGAGGCTGACAAGCTGGAGGCAAAGGATAACAGGATCTATCTCAAAGAGGATCCCTCCACCTTCATTCCCTGGGAAGAGGCCGGCTTTGCCTGTTTCTCCAAAAACGGACCCCTCCTCGGGAAAGGGCATTACTCTCCACCGGAAGGGCTGGGCGGAAAATACAAGGGCGCTGCAGTAGGAACCTCTCCCGCCTACTCATTTTCAGCAACCGTGTGCGAGGTGGAGGTAGACATGGAGACCGGGAAGGTGAAGGTGCTCAACTTCTGGGATGCCCATGACTGTGGTACCGCGGTGAATCCGATGCTTGTGGAGGGACAAGCCGAAGGAGCGGTGCTGATGGGGATGAGCGAGGTGTTGTTCGAGAATGAGGTCTTTGATAACCGGGGAAAGATGATCAATCCCGATCTGCATAACTACTTGATAGCCACCTCTGCCGACATGCCTGAGATCCATTCTACGATTGTCGACAGCTATGAACCCCATGGCCCGTATGGCGCAAAAGAGGTGGGAGAGGGTGCTACCCTTCCTATCCTGGGTGCCATTGCCAACGCGGTAGCGGATGCCATTGGGACACGGGTATTTGAGCTTCCAATTACGCCGCAGAGGGTGCTGGAAGCAATTCAAAAGTCCAGACAGTTTTAAATAATTGGTTATTTTTGCAAGTATACCCAGCGATTTAAAGTTAGAAAAATATATGAATACAAAAATAAAATCTGAAAACATGACAGAAGATATATGGATTAATACTTCCTGTGGTGGATGTTACGGGCAATGTGGCATCAGGGTACACCGGGTTGACGGAGTGATTGTTGATATGGAAGGAAACCCTGAAACTCCGGCCGGAAGCGGTAGAATTTGCGCCAAAGGCTCCGCTCAGCTTATGACGCTTTATGACCCGCACCGGATAAACTATCCTGTAAAGCGGACAAATCCTGAAAAAGGAGTCGGTGTGGACCCAAAATGGGAACGAATCTCATGGGAAGAGGCTATGGATACTATCGTATCTAAGCTTAAAGCCGTTTATGACAAAGACCCGCGCGGGGTATACTGGCAGGCTACAACCGTGCAAACCAGTGAAATTCGTTTCGCGGTACCCGCTTTTATGAAAGCTTTCGGATTCAAAAACTACTGGGTTTCCGGGGGAGGTCTCTGGTGTGGGAATGGCGCTCATTTTATGAACGGTATCATGCATGCGGCCTGGTCAATTATTCCGGACTGGAATTACAACAACTATACGATTTATTTCGGCTGTTCCAAAGGTCATGGCGCCGGACATGCGGCACTTCAAACGGCCCAGTTTGTCGCAGATGCCAGGGCGAGAGGAATGAAAGCCATTGTTTTTGATCCCTTCCTCTCAACCCAGGCATCAAAAGCTCATGAATGGGTTCCTTGCATTGTCGGAACCGACGGAGCTGCCGCCCTTGGCATGATCAACGTGATACTTAATGAACTCAATACCTGGGATGCGGAATACCTGAAACTGAAAACAAATGCAGCCTATC
This sequence comes from Bacteroidales bacterium, assembly GCA_016783865.1. Next base: position 11,691 of record JADHVS010000116.1, on the reverse strand, counting down.
TTATACAACCCGATGGACATTATATGAGGGATGCCCAAACCAATAAACCACTGGTATGGGATACTATTGACAATAAGGCCAAAACCTTTGATGACGGATCCATTAAAGATTTCGCTCTTCTCGGAGAATTTGAAGTCAATGGCACAACATGCGTCCCGTCATTCCAGTTGTTCAGAGAACATGTAAAAAAGGAATATCCTCTTGAAAAAGTATCAAAAATAACTTCGGTACCTGTTTCAACATTACGCCGCGTGGCAAAAGAATTTGTCGAAAATGCCCGGATAGGCAGCACCATCGTTATAGATGGCAAGACCCTTCCTCTCCGGCCATCCGCCGCAATATTCTTCAGAGGAAGCCAGGGACATGTTAATTCCGGCTGGACTTGCTTGTCCATAGACTTAATGAATCATATCATTGGCGCATGTGATGTTCCGGGTGGTGCCATGGGACACGGACCTCCGGTCAGTTTTGGGTATCCCGCTACAGGCAAACCAAATACGGTTCCCTATCCATGCGATGACGGCCTTATGGTTGTTAAAGGCTGGGTATATGACCATAAACCTTATCCTCTTTCTGAACCTAAACCACCCACAAGGCTCGACCTGCATGATATGTTCCCCTGTTCGGTTTATAATGCATTTACGATTATGTCGCCCGATTGGGAGAAGTACAGAAAACAATTCAAGATAGATTATGAACCTTCCATCATGATAAACTTCGGTTCAAATTCTGTAATGACAATGGGTAATGCCGAACAGGTTACTGAAAATTTCCTCAAGAAATTTGAGTTCATCTTTTCTTTTAACATAATTCATAACGAATTTACCGAAGCGGTTGCCGATATAGTGCTTCCCGATACCTGCTTCCTTGAAAGGTACACTCCATGTGTTACATTTCCGTCAACATTTTGCCATCCCACCGGGATGGACCACTGGGTATGGCAAATACGGCAACCCGTAGTTGAACCTTTACATGAACGCAGGGATTTCAATGAAATTATGCTTGAAATTTCAAAGAGACTCGGAATTCAGGATAAATATTACGAAGCCATTAATAACCTTATTCCGATCCGCTACGGGGGGGAAATGGAGGAAAAATACAGACTCGATCCCAAAGGCGATTATACCTGGTATGACATCTGCGACAGGGTATTAAAAGACAGGTTAGGAGACGATAAAGGACTTGAAGAGGTAAAAAAGACCGGACTGGTAAAATGGAAAGCCAAAGTCGAAGAAACCTATTGGAGGTGGTTCGTTCCTGTAAGAGTGCCTATCTATTTTGAATACTTTCTTGATGCAGGAAAAAAACTCCGTAAAGTGACTACCGATTTCGGCAGACCCGATATGTTCGATATGTCATTCTTTACACCCCTGGCACAGTGGAACCCTTGCCCTTCACATACCAACGAAAATCCCGAATTCGATCTTTGGGGATTCTCCTGGCGGCCATCTTTCCATACTCAGTCTTCTACCCAATGCAATCCCTGGCTTGATGAGATATCTGTTAATGATCCCTTTGTTTATCTGATACAGATTAATGCAGAAACAGGTAAAAAGAAAGGGCTTAAAGACGGTGATATTATATGGGTTGAGAATAGTTTAGGCAGAAGGATCAAAGGTCCTGTAAAACTGGTTCAGGGCATGCACCCCCAGCATCTTGGTATAGCTGGTTGCCATGGTCACTGGGCAAAAGGACAACCGGTAGCCAAAGGAAAAGGACAATTCTTTGACGACCTCATTATCGTTGATGAAGCTCATACCGATTCATTGACCCTGGGCTCCGATGCGTGTGTGAAATTAAAAATCTATAAATACAACAATTAATCATGATAAAGTACGGTTTTGTTATTGATCTGAAAAGATGCTACGGCTGTTATTCCTGTACCGCAGCATGTAAAGCAGCAAACAACACACCTATGGGAGTTGATTTTGCCAGGTGTATTTCAGGCGAAACAGGGACTTATCCTTCCTCGCAACGGCAGATGCTTCCAACACTTTGCATGCAATGCGAAGACCCGGAATGTAAGAATGTCTGCCCTACCGGAGCTACCGTGCAAAATGAAAATGGCATCGTGACTGTTGATAAAGACCTCTGCATGGGTTGCGGTTATTGTATGATGGCTTGTCCCTACGGGCAACGATACAAAATTTCTTCATGGAAGACATATTTCCCTGCTGCCACAGGAGAACTTGATGCCTATCAATCCTATTCTAAAAGAAAATGGGAAGAAAAAAACGGGTATGGCATTGCATCAAAATGTGATTTTTGTTTACAGCGGGTCAAAGAGGGAAGATTGCCTGCCTGCGTGGAAGCCTGTCCGGCTAAAGCACGTACTTTCGGGGATATCAATGATCCCGAAAGCGAAATATCAATTTTAATCAGAAGGGATCGGGGTTTCCAACTCAACCCTGAGTTCGGCACCAATCCTTCAGTGTATTACTTACCGTCAAGGTGAAAAAATTAGGATTCAGGATTAACTTTAAACTAGTAAACTGTATATTAATATGAAAGCACAAACAAAATGGGGTTGGCTAATTGCTGTCTATCTTTTTTTAGCCGGACTCGGCGGAGGTACATATATAGCCGGAGTATCAGCTGATTTTGCCGGAATGGCAACAGATGTTTCTAAAATTGGAGTCTTCCTGGGATTTCCTTGCGTATTTATAGGATGCATGTTCCTGATAGCAGACCTGGGTAAGCCAATAAACTTCTGGCGGGCTTTTATGAAACCCCGAACATCATGGATTGCTAGAGGCACGATCATCATCACTTTTTTTATGATCCTGGATTTTCTACATATTATTCTCTGGATATGGCCATTCGATGTGTTGGCAGATTTTACAGGCGCACGACATTTTATCAATATCCTGGGACTCATTTTTGCTTTTGGAACAATCATTTATACAGGTCTTCTTTTAGGAGCATCACGTCCGATTGCCTTCTGGAGTACTGCTATGTTGCCTCTGCTTTTTCTGGTTTCTGCTTTATCGACAGGATTCATGGCTGTTATCCTGTCTTCATCAGTTATCGGTGTTTTGAAAGAAGAACTGGGCCTACTCGAAAGAATCGATATCGTACTTATTATTCTTGAAATATTTATCATCGCTTTCTATCTCCAGGCGACCCACCGTGTTTCCGAATCACGTGCTTCGGCAAAACTTGTCCTCAGCGGATCCGTAGCGCCTTTGTTCTGGTTTGGCGTTGCTATTCTCGGTCTTCTGCTCCCTCTTTTATTTGACTTGATCGGTGTCTTCGCACTCTCTGGAAGCAGCGCTCAACCATTTATTCTTCTCGCATCAGCTTTCGGTATTATTGGAGGACTCATCCTCAGGCAAGTTATACTGAAAGGAGGAATACACGCTCCTCTTAAATCAGGACGGTTTGAATACGGGTTGACGAATGTTTGATAACACATACCGTTGTTATTCTGTTGTCATTGATGGTCATTCGGTGGTCATTCAATGGACATTCAATAGTCATTCAATAGTCATTTGATAGTCATTCATTGAAAATATGAAATTAGAGGAGCTTGAAGTTTATCAGTTGTCCTTGGAAATTGGAGAAAGAGTCTGGAAAATCGTAATAAAATGGGATTACTTTGCCAAAGATACTATTGGTAAACAGTTAGTTAAATCTGCTGACTCCATTGCTGCAAACATCAGTGAGGGTTTCGGAAGGTTTTCCTATAAGGAAAATAAACAGTTCAATTATTACGCCCGGGGATCTCTTTTTGAAACAAAAACATGGATTACAAAAGCAAAAAATCGCAAACTCATATCCGAAGATGATTTTCTATACTTCCGGAAAAGTTTAAACAATATCGGAATAAAACTCAATAATTATGTAAAGTCAATCGGTCAGTCTAAGTTGGAGGAACCTGAAGTCCCTTATGGCGATTTTTTCCCATCAGATGACAACTGAATGACAACCGAATGACAGCGAAGCAAATGACAACCGAATGACAGCGAAGCGAATGACAACCAATAAACCAACCAGCGACCTGAAATACTTCCTAAGCCCCCGCTCCATTGCTATTATCGGGGCTTCAGAGAATTTTGCCAGCATCAGCGGTAAACCCCTGCATTTTTTAATAGAACATGATTACAAAGGCAAAATATTTCCTGTAAATCCTAAGTATGATACGCTCGGAGGACTTACCTGTTATAAATGTGTTCTTGATATACCCGAACCCGTTGATCTGGCTCTTCTGGCGGTAAACTTCAGACAGGTTCTACCCACGTTAAAACAATGCGTGGAAAAAAAAATAAAATTTGCTACCATCTTTGCTTCCGGTTTTGCCGAATCCGGTGAAGAAGGCAGGATCGTACAGCAACAAATAGCTGAACTGGTAAAAGAGTCTGGCATGCGTATTTGTGGACCCAACTGCCAGGGTTCGGTAAGCTTAAAAGACCATGCTATAGGCGGCTTCAGTGCATCCCTTGGGGTAAAACCTTTGGTAGTCGGGCCCATTGGTTATGTTACCCAGAGCGGAGCGTTAGGTTATTCCATTTTCAGCCTTGCACAGGAAGCAGGTGTCGGATTTAGTTATGTCGCAAGCACCGGTAATGAAGTTGACCTTCACACGCTTGACTTCATGGAGTTTATCCTTGAAGATGCCGGTACAAAAATGATTATAAGTTATCTCGAGGGAATAAAGGACGGCCGGCAATTTGCGCGATTAGCTGATCGGGCGCTGGAACTGGGTAAGCCCATTGTTACGTTGAAAGCAGGCCGCTCTGAAGTAGGGCAAAAAGCAGCTACTTCTCATACAGCTTCATTGACCGGATCAGACGCTGTCTGCGATGCCTTCTTCCGGCAAAAAGGAATTATCAGGGCTCATGATATAGAAGACATGATCGATGTAGCTGCCCTGATGCAAAAGATACCTGCTTTGCCCGAAGGCAAGGGAATAGGTCTCATCACAACCTCAGGCGGCGGTGGTATCCTGATGGCTGACGAAGCATCCGATATGAAACTGGACATCCCGGAATTAGACCCTGAAACCAGAAAAATCCTTATGGAGGTAATCCCTCCCTATGGTTCAGCTCTTAATCCCGTTGATGTAACTGCACAAGTAATCAATAAAGCCGAAGACTTTTTGAAGGTGCTCCAGGTAATTACTGCACATCCTCAAATTCATGCTCTCGTTATTGTCATTACACAGATAACCGGCGATCAGGGCAGGCAGATGGCAGAGGATATCGTAAAAATCTCAAAACTTACTCAAAAACCAATCACGGTAGCATGGACCACCGGAGACCTCCTGGTTGCTGATAATCTGAAAATATTGTCCGAAGGCGGGATACAGTATTATAAATCCCCGGTGAGAGCAGTCAGAGCAATGGGAGCATTAATGAAATACAGTGTTTTCAGAAAAGACGTTATATCAAGAACAAGAATTGATTTAAAAGAAAGTAAGGCCGGACAAATACATGAATCGGCAATATCCTTCCTTGCCGATAAAAAACGTAGCCTCACTGAACATGAAGGAAAAAAATTGCTTGCTCTGTATGGTATTCCGGTCACAAAGGAAGAAATTGCATCTTCAGAAAAACAAGCGGTCCGTATAGCGGAAACCATCGGTTATCCGGTTGCATTAAAAATCAACTCACCGGACATTTTGCATAAAACAGAAGCAGGTGGATTAAAGCTGAACATCAAAAATAACGAAGAACTACTGGCCACGTATAATGAAGTATTAAATAACGCACGTAAATACAATCCTAAGGCTCAGCTAAACGGCATACTTGTTCAGGAAATGGTCAGTGGCGGTATGGAAGTGATTATAGGAGTTAATAATAACCCTCAATTCGGACCGACTATACTATTTGGTCTTGGAGGTATCTTTGTTGAAATCCTTAAGGACGTTTCAATGCGTGTGGCTCCTTTATCTTTTGAAGATGCCATGGAAATGATAAAAGAGATTAAGGGATTTAAGGTACTCACAGGTGCCAGAGGGCGGGCAAAAGCTGATATTCATGCGATTGCCGGTGTACTGGTCAAGGTTAGCCGGATGGCTCTCGACCTGGAGGACCAGATAGCGGAACTGGATATCAATCCCTTATTGGTACTGCCTGAAGGTAAGGGAGTTTCCGTTGCTGATGCGCTTGTTCTAAAAATTCAATGAATAAAATAGTAAATATAGCGGGAGTAATTTTAGCAGGTGGTAAAAACGCCAGGATCGGTGGAACGTGCAAAGCTTTTATTCAACTTAATGATAAAAGTTTTCTGAATATTATCACTTCTACATTGGAGCAAATATTCAATGAAATAATAATAGTGACCAACAATTCTTCTGATTTTACTGCCTTTGTAAATAAATATTCAATAATCACAGATAAAATTAAAGAGGTCGGACCTCTTGGCGGTATCAATTCAGCGTTATATACCTGTTCTGCCGAAGCCATTTTCGTTGTATCCTGTGATATGCCATATTTGAATAAAGAACTGATTGAAAAACAAATTGAATTTTTTCACAAATCTGATTGTGATGCCCTGATACCCAGAATGGGTTCATTTATTGAACCACTTCATGCGATATATAAAAAAACAATTTTTAATATACTTCATTCATTTTTAAGCGAAACACGGGATTATAGGATCAGGAGTTTTTTGAAATTAATCAATGTTCAATACATGGAAATGGAAGACAATAAAGTAAATAGACAGGCTTTTACAAATATAAATACACAGGAAGATTACGAAAGAATTATTGCATAATCAGAGGATAAATTTTAGTACATTTATGGTCTCATTAATCTGTTAAAATATTTAACTATGGAAGATTTAAGTTCTTGTAAAATCGGTCTTTCTCTTCAAGGGAAATCAGCGATTGTAACGGGTGGAAGCATCGGAATAGGTGCTGCCATCGCCCTGAAGCTTGCCGAATGTGGCGCTAATGTCGCTATCAATTACCGAAAACATAAGGTGGAAGCTGAAGCGATAATCAATAAAATTAACAGCCTTGGAAGCAAAGGTTTGCTCGTCCAGGCTGATATCTCAAATTTTGAAGATGCGGCAAAAATGGTAAAGACCGTTACTGATGCGTTCGGGAAGGTAGATATCCTGGTCAACAACGCAGGCATTAACTGGGATGGGGTGATCTGGAAAATGACCGAAGAGCAATGGGACAGTGTTCTGGATATCAACCTGAAGGGATATTTCAATTACATCCGGGCTGTTGCTCCACTCTTCCGCGACCAGCAATCGGGAAAAATCATCAACGTCACCTCCATCAACGGACTTCGGGGAAAGTTCGGACAATCCAACTATTCCGCTTCCAAAGCCGGCATCATCGGACTCACCAAAACGGTAGCCAGGGAACTGGGGAAATACAGTGTCAACGTGAATGCCGTCGCCCCGGGTCTCATCGAAACCGACATGATGAAGAACGCGGATGAAAGCGTACGTGCGGCAGCCATGGAAGACATCGTGCTGAAACGGATCGGTTTGCCTGAAGATGTCGCCAATGTGGTAGCATTTTTGTGCACCGACCTGGCCCGGCATATCACCGGGGAGGTGATCAAGGTGGATGGAGGACAGTATATTTAACATCACCCCACCCCCGGCCCTCCCCTGAAGGGGAGGGGTTATGGGGAGGGGTCATTAAAACTATGATTATGGAACTAAATGACATTGTAATTATCTCAGCCTGCCGCACAGCCATGGGCAGGTTCGGAGGTTCATTAAAGGATATTCCGTCCTATGATCTCGGAGCAGCAGTGGTGAAGGAGTCTCTCAGGCGTGCATCGCTTACCGGCGAACAGGTAGACGATGTGATCCTGGGAAGCTGCCGCCAGGCCGGAAATGGCCCAAACCCAGCCAGAACCGCGGCGGTTAAAGGAGGAGTCTCCCCAACCGTCCCGGTCATCACATTAAATATGGCCTGTCCATCAGGAATGAGGGCCGTTGCCCTGGCCAGCCAGTCCATTCGCCTGGGCGAGGCTGACGTGGTCGTGACCGGTGGTTTCGACAGCATGAGCACCATTCCCTATTTGTTGAAAGGAGCCAGGTGGGACGGATTCAAGATGGGGAACAAGACGCTGGAGGACGGCTGGAGCGACAGCATCGATCCCCTGATCAACCAGGGCATGGGGGAGACGGCCGAGAATCTTTATGATAAATACAAGATCCCGCGGGAAGAACAGGATAACTTTGCTGTTGGCAGTCACCTGAAAGCATCTGCCGCCCAGAAGAACGGCTGGTTTGATGAAGAGATCGTTCCTGTGGAGGTGCCGGGAGGGCGTAACCAACCATCGACCCTCTTCGACAAAGATGAGACGATCCGGCACGAAATCAACCTGGAGAAAATGGCTGCCATTAAACCGGCCTTTCGCAAGGAGGGTACCGTAACCGCTGCAAATGCATGCGGGTTGAGCGATGGCGCCGCCGCCCTGATTGTTACCCATCGTCAGAAGGCTGAAGAGCTTGGTGTGAAACCGTTGTTCTCCATCGTTTCCTATGCACAGGTAGCCGTCGAGCCTTCCACCATGGGTGAAGGCCCTGCCTATTCTATTCCCGCTGCCCTGAAAAAAGCCGGAATGACCCTCGCCGATATGGATATCATTGAGGTGAATGAAGCGTTTGCCATCCAGGTATTGGCCAATGAGAGAGTGCTGAAGTGGGATCCCTCGAAACTGAACGTCCACGGTGGAGCCATCGCACTCGGTCATCCCACGGGCATCAGCGGAGCCCGTATCCTGGTGACCGGCTACTATGCACTCAAACGGTTGGGGAAAACATACTGCGTGGCCGGAATCTGCGGGGGCGGAGGAGTCACCTCAGCCATGGTCATCCGCCGGGAATTCTGATCCAAGGGCTCTATTTGCAGTTGGCATTGGGCAGTTGGCAGTGGGCAGTACACAGTCCACAGTCCACAGTCCACAGTCCGCAATCTTCGTCCCTCGTCCTTCGTCCCTCGTCCCTCGTCCCTCGTCCTTCGTCCCTCGTCCTTCGTATTTGGATATTTGGTATATCCGAATTATTGAGTATTTTTACTTCCAAAGACTGCGGTACCATAAGAAGTGATGATAGGATTATAATGATGTGTCAAGCAGCATGAAGTACAAACTGGGAATTGATGTAGGCGGTACATTTACCGATTTTTTTCTGGTGGGTAATGATGGTTCTTCCCTTGTACACAAGACATTATCCACGCCGGAAGATTCTTCCATCGGATTCATTACAGGGATCCATGAGATGGCCGAAAAGCTGAATTCATCCCCCTCCTCTTTCATCGAAAAAATAGACACGATTGTCCACGGCACTACCGTGGCCACCAACGCCCTGCTGACCATGAAAGGAGCGAAGACCGCGCTGGTCACCACGGAAGGTTTCCGGGATGCTCTGGAGATGCGCAGAGGGGTACGGGAAGAACGGTACAACAACCATTACCGGAATGTCAAACCCCTGGTGCCAAGATATCTGAGGTTCTGCCTGAATGAGCGGATGGATGCCGCTGGCTACCCACTGGTTGCTGTTGACCTGAACGAACTGGATGCGATCATAGCCCGGATCAAAACCGAAAAAGTGGAAGCCGTGGCGGTGTGCCTGATGAACTCCTACCTGAACAATGAACATGAAAAGCAGGCGACCCATTATCTCCGGGATGCGCTGCCCCATCTTTTTATCTGTGCCTCTTTTGAAGTGCTTCCCTCCATCCGTTTTTATGAACGGGTAAGCACCACCTGCATCAACGCCTACATCGGGGTTGTGATCGGCCGGTACCTGGAATCCCTGCTGGAGAAACTGAAAAAGATCCGTTTCAGGGGCAAGCTGATGATCATGCAGTCGAACGGAGGAGTGGTCACCCCTGAAGTAGCCCGGAAGATTGCAGCCGTGACTGTTCTGTCGGGGCCTGCCGCGGCGCCCATAGCGGGCTCCTACTATGCCCGCTTGCTGGGTTTTGACCATTGCATCACCATGGATATGGGAGGTACCAGCTTTGATGCTTCCCTGGTGGTAAACGGTCAATGCATCACCAGCACGGAAGGGGAGATAGACAGGCACCGGATTGCCCTTCCCACACTCGACATCGTCACCATTGGCGCCGGTGGAGGAAGCATCGGATGGATCGACCAGGGAGGCTTGCTGAAGATGGGGCCCCAGAGCGCAGGTTCCCTTCCGGGACCGGTTTCGTACGATCGTGGAGGAACAGAGCCGGCCTGTACGGATGCCGACCTGATCCTGGGCTATCTGGACCCTGATTATTTTGCCGGGGGTAAATACAAACTCAACAAAGAAAAGACCACCGAAATAACGGCCTCCAGCCTGGGAGACCCCCTGGGACTGAATGCACAACAGGCCGCAGCCGGGATGTATCGTGTAATTAACATGAATATGGCCCAGGGAGTGAGGCATGTATCGGTGGAACGCGGCTTCGATCCCAGGGAATTCCTGCTGATCTGTGCCGGAGGGGCAGGCGCCATTCATGCCGGTGAGATCTGCCGGGAATTGGAGATTCCCATGTTTATGGTTCCATCTGTTGCATCGATCTTCTGTGCTGCCGGAATGTTGCTGGGCGACCTGAAGCACGATTATGTCCGCTCCTACATTTCCAGGTATTCTGCCATCGATCGTGACCGATTCCTTGAATTGTACCGGGAAATGCAGGAAGAGGCAGAACACACCCTCAGCGAAGAGGGGATCGATGCTTCAAAAATTGACTATCATCCCTCTCTCGATCTGCGCTACGCCGGCCAGTTCCATGAAGTCCCGCTGGAGGTTTCCATGCAGGAGATCCTTGACTTCAGGCTGAATGAGATCAGGGAAGCCTTCCATCTTGAACACAACCGTAAATACGGATACGAATTACGGATCGAAGGCACTGAACTGGAAATGATCAATGTCAGGCTCCGGGCAGTCGGGATCACGGAAAAGCCTGTTTCACTTACCGGAACGGATAGCGACGCCAGGTGCAATGCCCAACAGGCCTACAAAGGATCGAGAATGGCGTATGTGCCTGAAGCTAATGAAATGCAGGAACTTCCTGTATATAACGGGGACATCCTGGGGGAAGGAATCGTAATAAAAGGGCCCGCCATTATCGAACAAATCAACACCACGCTGTTTTTAAGTTCAAGCTATCAGTGTGAAACCATCACAGGAGGCAGTTTCCTCGTTTACAACAGGGAGCTGATGCCCGAAGGGTATAAAAAGAGAGCTGTAACAACAGAAATAAGCATAACAAAATGACCGGTATCCCCATCGACACGATCCTGCTTTCCATATTTCAACGGGCGTTCAGGTCCATTACGGATGAAATGAGCATCTCGCTGACAAAGACCACCCGTTCGCCCATTTTGTGTGAAGCAAAGGATTTTGTAACCGGCCTCTATGATGCCGAAGGCAATATGCTGGAACAGACCGAAAATCTCCCCATCCTGAGTTTTTCCCTGGGTCCCGTGTGCAGAGTCATTATCCGGCAATACGGAGACCAGGTATTTCCCGGAGATGTCATCATTCACAATGACGTGTTCAGCATGGGGAACCAGAACAACGACGTCGCTATCTTCAAACCCATCTTTGTGGAGGGGAGACTGATGGGCTGGGCGGCAGCCAAAGGACACCAGGCAGATATTGGCGGGGCCGTTCAGGGAGGATACAATCCCAATGCCACGGAGGTGTGGCAGGAAGCCCTGCGGATACCCGCGGTTAAAATCTATGAAAAAGGGGTGTTACGGCAGGATGTCT
>JADHVS010000115.1 GCA_016783865.1 Bacteroidales bacterium | reverse complement strand
ATGGACCATTATATGGGACCATCCGGCCGATAATGTCACTTATTGTGAAGTAAATGCCATAGATTTTATAAATGATTCAACCGGTTTTGCCAGTGGAAGGGGATTAATAGCCGGAGGAGGAGGTTTTGGATTCATCATAAAAACGATTGATCGCGGACTGAACTGGTCTGTCGTTTTCGGGAGTTCACCGGTTTACGATGTAACTAATCCTATCGATATTCAGATGGTCGGTGATTCCTCGGTTATTGCCATTGATGATGATTTTGACCTGCTCAGGTCGGATGATTCCGGTGAGACCTGGTCCATCGTGTCATTTATCAATCCCGATACAATATCCTGCGATGTGACTGCTACATCCATGTATGCCTTTTGTCCGGATACGGTGTTTGTTATTGCCGAAACTACTGCGTGGCTGACAAAGAGCGGCTGCAACAGTAAAAGAAAGATCCTGCGCACTACAGATGGCGGGCAAAGCTGGATCGTTCAATACTTTGATGTGGTTATTCCCTGTTACGATACACCATTGCTAAGTGACATAACCTTTATCAATGATACGGTTGGCATTTCGGTTGGGAATGACCTGATACTACGCACAACAAACCTGGGAGGGGACACCCATATTCCGGATACCGTTATTTACGGAGGAATTGAAGATCGTCCCCGGGACCAATCAGGAATAATGATCTTTCCAAACCCTACAACAGGATATTTGACGATAGAATTGAATACAGGAGACTATGAAATACTTGATATTTTCAGCCTGTCAGGAACCATAATCAGAACATTGGCATTAAACAAAATCAATGTGATTGATCTGACTCCGTATTCATCCGGATTATACATCCTGAAATTTTCCGGGAAGCAGACCTGTTATCACAGGATAATTAAGACATGGTAATATTTATGGGATTATTTCCCGGCTAAATCTTTGATATATTTAACGATCAGGTCAGGGTGGTTTTTATAGATGTGGTGTTCTCCCTCCAATTCAATATGCCTGGCATTTTCAAAGCCGGCAATGATTTTCTCATGATATTGGAACCAGTTCCATGCCGTTGCGGAGATCAGCACAATGGGTAAATCCGCGGGAATATCCAGATCCCTCATGTACTCCAAATTGGAAATAAACTGGTACCATTCATTACGGTATTTTTTTGGAAATCTTGTCTCGTACCAAACATTCCCACCTTCTATATACTCCTTAAGCTCTTCTTCAGACATGGCATCCCAGAAGGCCTCCGGAGCTGGATCAAGCAATAGCAATCCGGTCACTTCACCGGGATAGCAGCTTGAAAAATACCTGGTTATTAAACCACCCAGGGAATGGCCCACCAGGATATAGGGAGGCCCGATATTTTCCTGCGCCAGGATCTTTCTCAATTCCAGGATCGTATTTGGGATGGTTCTCGGGAGCCTGGCTGTATCCGATTTTCCTATATCCGCCCTGTCGTAAAGGAATACGCGGGCAAACGCAGCGACAGAGTCCGGTATTGATCCCCACACCTCGATGCTGTCTGACATGCCGTTTTCAAAGATAACCGTGAGGTCCCCCTTCCCGAATTCCTTTATCCGGAATTTCTGTCCCTCGATATCGACATACCGCTCCTGTCCATACAGCCCCAGGCAGGTCAGAAGCAAACTTATTATGAGCTGTAAAGGCTTCATCTATTAATTTTTTTTATTCCTGTAAATATCAGGTTCCCGAAGTTTAAAAATAACCTTTTTTCAGATCTCCTTAACAGGATTGTATCAGAATTTGCATATTGAATGTGAATAATGGTATCCCTCATTCGTTCATATGGTTTGTAATCATATATACCATAACCGGGGTTGGTATTGTCAGGAAATTTATCTGTTTATGTAATTTCAATAAAACTCATGCTTGTGTGTGCCATGGACAGCAATGCCTTGGTGGACACATTATATGGACAAGCCTTTTCGCAGTATCCTTCACAATCATAACAGGCATCCGGTTTAGCACCAGCCAGATCGCTGTAATATTGCATTGCTTTCTTTTCCTCCCTATGGGAGTGAAAATAATAGTTGTACCTCAGGATAGTGTTAACGGGTATCTTATGGGGACAAGCTTTTTCACAAATGTTACATCCGATTCGGCAGTTTAAGAATCCCTGGCTCTTTTTGAATTCAGCAAGTAATTCAGCAGTTCTGTTATCCAGAGTGGTGCCGGATAGCTTTACATATTTTTCCACATCTGAAAAAGTGCGGAACCGGCAACATATGGTATGCGCATTTTTATTGGAGAGGATGAACTGGATGGCACCGTCTTTTATCTGTTCAATATCATCCATATTATACTTTTCGAAAAATGTCCGGGCATTTTCCATCTGTGATTTAAGATTATTGTAATCTTCTTGTTCATTATTATCAAGATCCCCACCACTCTTCAGTTTATCGTCAATTCTATCGTAATATACTACTGGATTTGCTTTCATGATCATGGTCCCGATGTCATTTTCCTGGCAGGCCTTAAGGATCCTTTCTCCCATGTCTGCACCCATAAAGTTATATGGACAGAACAGGACATCAAACCGTCCGTCTTCAATGGCCGTCGTAAGGATATCTTCCAGGCTTTCCTTTTCCTCCCACCAATAGGTACCATGGCAGGATAAACCGACAAACCGGATTTTACCCTGCTTTTTCAATGTATCACAAGCCTTATGAAAATAGCCATTCCTTACCGAAACCAGGTTCTGGGCCTGGTGAATCATGTATAAGTCTATATAGCTGGTTTGCAGCCTTTTGAGGCTTTCTTTGGCCCTCCACACAATATCGTCAGAAGATTTGTATACTTTGTAGGTTGGACTTGCTTTTGTTGCTATAAATACCTTTTCTCTATCAAAATTCCTGATGACATTCCCTATCAATGTTTCATTTCGGCCATTTGAATCCTGCGAGCGCATTCCCCGTAGCTTGCTGCGGGGTTAGCGAGCGCAATTTAAAATTTATATAAAGGATCGATGATTCCTCGCAGCTTGCTGCGAGGAGAGTCAATAGCTTTCTGCTGTTTCAACGAAATTTACACCTGAATCAAGTACTGCCTTAAAAACAGATTCGCTATAAGGTTCGCCGGATCCAATATCTGATACCATTGCACCCGTCCTGCCAAGTCTCCGGTACTCTTTTATTTCGGGAAGAGAAACTGGTTTATTTCCAGGATTTTCCATCATTGATTCGTTTCCCTGGATTCCTGCACCCAGCAATCCAAGAGATGAATTCCTGATGAATTTTCTGCGGTTCAGCTTTAATTGATTCATAACAGAGGTTTTACCGGGGTATTATGGAATCCTGAAACTAAAAGCCTGAAATGCAACACACATTTTCATTTCAGACTCGTGACTCGCAGACTTGCATACTCGAGACTTGCCGACTCTTATTCCAGCGGCTCCAGCCAGATATTCCTGAACTCCATCGGACCGCCTTCCGACTGGACGCCAATGGACCCGCTTGTTAAAGTTGCGTTGGTCCCTTTATTCTGCAGCACGCCATTTACCGTGAGCTCAATATCGCTGCCGCTGCAAAGAATATCATAAGCGTTCCATTCCCCCGGAGCATTCTCACTGGATTCATGCATTTTCGGGATAATTATATACCAGATGCTGTCGTTTTCGAGAAGGTATTCTGTACCATCCACAGTAACACCTGCTCCCGGCTGGATCGGAACAAGGTCGCCGGCATTTTGGTTCGCGAGCTGTGCTTCAATGCAATTGGGCCAGAGTTTATTTTCCCCGTTGATGTGCAGCAAAACACCACTGTTTTTGGGCTCGCTCACCCAGCGCCATTCCACATGAAGTTTGAAGTTACTGTAGGTTTCTTTGGTCCTGATATAACCATCGGGAATACCAGCCACCTGGATCAATCCATCTTCCACCCAAAATAGTTCTTCAGGAACTGCTCCTGAATCGGGGACAAAGATTTCCCAGTTCTCCAGGTTTTCTCCATTAAATAATAGAACCTTATTCTCTTCTTTACAACTGATGGTGATAATGATAAATGAAATAAGAGACAGAATAATAAATTGCTTTTTCATGATATAAGTTATTGATTAGGTTCTTAAAAAATCCATTGGTACATCCTTGAGCCTGGCGATATCCCGGATCTTATACGCGACGTTGAAACCAGCGGAACACCGGACCGTGCACAATTCACATTGATCACACGCTTGCTCTGGCAGGCGTGCATTATCCAGCGTGTGCCGCGCCTGTTCCAGGTTGCGGTAACCATAGGCATACATGTAACTCTGCATGAGTGTAGGGATATCCAGGTCCTGGGCACATTGCCCTTCACACTGCCTGCATTGCAGGCAATACAGTCCCGGCCTGCCGGCAGATGCCAGTTTCAGGTCGTTTGTCTCATCTTCAGTCATTTCGAGACCTTCCTTCATGATCGACAGGTCCATCTCCAGTTCATCAAAATTGGATATTGCCGTGACAGCGGCAGCTATATTTTTATTCTTTAATACCCATTTCAATGCAGCTGCAGGATTAATCGGCTGGGTGCGTTCCTTATCCCAGAACCCTCCCACCTGTGATTTCATATTGAGGATCCCTAATCCAGCCTTCCCGGCATAGTCAAATGCCTCATCCAACTCTGTGATGTTTTCCATCCTGAAGTTATAACCTACCAACGCACAATCATAGATACCTGTATCAACAGCAGCTTTAACAGCTTCAGCCTGGAAACTGTGTGATGCGATACCGATAAACCTTGCCTTGCCCTTCTTTTTAATATCTTCCATGGCCCTGAGCAATGGTTCGAAAAACACTGATTCCCGTTTTCCAGCGTATGGCAGCAACATGAAGTCGACATAATCCATCCCGAAACGTTTCAGGCTTTCATCTGCAGCTTCCATGAGTCCATCGTAAGTGGAATCTTCAGTAAACAATCCTCCCCGGTGGTCGACCCCTTTTGGAATGGCTGCGGTCCCGATGATGAGAGATTCACGCGGGAGATCTTTAACCGAATCGCCCAGCATTTTTTCATTGTTCCCCTCCCCATAGTAGGTGGCTGTAAAGAACAGGTTTATTCCTTTATCATAGGCTGCTTTTATGAGGGCAGGGCTGGCCGCACCCGTTCCCATACTGATCACAGGGATGTTAAGTCCTGTTTTTCCAAGGATTCTGTATACCAGATCATCCCCTACCTTTCTGCCCCTTGAATGAGCAAATGCCTGGTTCAGGGTTCCGGGCAAAACGGCTGCACCGGATAAAGCTACCAGGCTTTTTTTCAGAAAGTCACGACGTGGTTTTGTTTGCATCTTGTTTGAAGATTGATGGATGTTTATTTATGGATTTGCATTTGCAGATATGTTTAAGCAGGAAAGATATGCTATCGTAACCAAATATAGGGAATTTCAGAAAATAGTCCATTGATATCCCCGGCCCTTCAGATCTTTTGTACCTTGATAAATTAGGTTCAACAACCCAGTCACTGTTGAATTAACTGTTTAAATTGATTCATGCTCTCTTTACTATTGAATTCCTTAACCTTTTTTCCGGTTTGGTCTACCAGGTAATAATAAATCATCTGGCCCGCGGCACCCGGTTCATTTCGGCCGATTAAAAAATAATCCTTAAAGAGTCCCGAATTTAAAAGTTCATACTCCTCGGCACTGAATAAAAGGATCCATTTGCCGCTGCTGATCTCAAGTTTGATCAGCTGACTGGTTGTGGAGGTGTGGTTTGCAAGGAAGAACAGATAATTGCCGTCTGAAGAAACAGAAGGATTATCCACCCGAATGATTTCAGTGGTATTATTGACACCATCCTTATAGGGTTTCTGGCTGGATATTTCTTTTTCCAGGAAATCGTTTATTCCGACAGTCATTATCTTTTTCCTGTAGTATTCTTTTTGTTCCTGGACAACCTTCTCATTTCTAACGAATATTACCAGGTCCCTGGAGTCAATCAGGTTGGGTTTTTCATCGCTCAGGGTAAATGTCAGTTGTCTTTCCTTCCCATCCTCCAGTCGGACAAAAATATTTCCCTCTTTAGCAAAGGTTTCCCGACTAATTTCTACTAAAGACTCATCATCCTGAGCGTGGCTTGAAAGGAAAATAAATATTGTTAATATGGCAGGGACAATCAGTGTTCTCATAATCATAATTATAGATTCAGAAACAAAATTACAAAACTATAAACTGAGAACCGAAACTATTAGATGAAACTACCTGATACGAAGTATGAAACCAACTGCCCTCACATTATCAAGGGAGACGCTGGTTTCCGGTTTTAGGTATTTGCGGAGGCGGGTGATGAATACATCCATGCTTCTGCCGAGGAAATAATCGTCCTCCCCCCAGAGATCTTTCAGGATCTGTTCCCGCTTCAGCACCTTATTTTTATTCACCACCAGGTATTTCAGCAGATCGGCTTCTTTTAAGGTCATCTGGTGTTCCTGGCCGTAACCTTTCAGGGTGAGTTCATCGAAGCGGAATTCAAATTCACCTATTTTTATGGGTTCGGCCCCAACGCGGCCAGACCGGCGCAGGATATTTTTAATCCGGAGGATTAATTCATCCACCTCAAAAGGCTTGGTGATATAGTCATCGGCGCCTATCTTAAGGCCTTTGATCCTGTCTTCTTTCTGGTTTTTAGCGGTCAGGAAGATAATGGGCATGTACTGGTCAAGGTTCCTTATCTTTTTAGCCAGCGTAAAACCATCCATGACAGGCATCATCACATCGAGGATACAAAAATCCACATGTTCTTCCCGGAAAACATCAAGGGCTACCTTGCCATTCTCAGCCTGAAGAATAATAAAACCTTGAATTTCAAGATATTGCGAAAGAATATTTCGCAGATCGGTATCATCCTCAGCCAGTAAGATGTTCATTGTTCAATGGTAAATTAATAATGAATGTAGTTCCTTTCCCAAGTGCGCTTTCCACATGGATGGTCCCACCATGTGCATCCACGATCTGTTTCACATAATAGAGCCCAAGGCCCAGTCCCTTGACTGTTTTGAAATCACCCTTCCCGATACGGTAAAATTTATCGAAAATATATTTCTGGTCCTCTTTTTTAATGCCGATGCCATTGTCTTTTATACGGATGGTAATCATTCTTTTAACTGAAACATTTACATGCAATTCAGGGCTATCAGAGCAGTACTTCACAGCATTGGACAGAAGGTTATTGAAAACGGTGGTCATATGTACATCATCTATCCGCACATAATCTTTGTCAAGGTCATAATATTCATGAATTGTGAGTTCTTCATTCTGGTGCTCGATGCGGAAGGACGACAATTTTTCTTTTACAAATTCCATGATATGGACCGATTTTTTTTCGAGTCTTACCTGGTCTTTTTCCCAGATGCTGATGTCGAGTATCCTGTCGATGAGTTGTGTCAGATGCCGGTTTTGCTTATTGATCAGTTTTGAGATCTCCATCACTTTCTCCTGCTGTTTCAGGAATTCAGGCTTGCTCAGGGAGGCGGTGGCTACTGCAATGGTTGACAGTGGTGTTTTCAACTCATGGGTCATATTGTTGATGAAATCTGTTTTCAGGTCAGATAGTTTTTTCAGCACGATAATGTTCCTGGCAGTAAAATAGAAGACAAGGATAACGATCAGGATGGTCACAATAGCAAGGACAAGGGTGATGGCCATGTCCCGGTAAATAATTCCTGATTTGTGTGTGAAGTCGATATAAAAATCGTACCGGACCTGGAAATAATTACCAATAGTTTGATAAGAATATGCCTGGTAAGCTTCGGAATATATTTTAAAATCAGAAGTAGTATCGAGGTATACAAGATACTGGTCGTCGAATGAAAGCAGGTTAAGTTCTTTAATATAATAACCCGCCTTAAAATCGGTTTCGGCGCCGGCATCTTCAAGGTATTGTTTAACGAAATCATCGGGTTTTGCCTGGGCATGGATGAGCCGGGAAAAGGTGGAGAGTACATCCTGGTTCAGTTCTTCAATTTCTTCATCTGAGAAGACCTGTTCTCTTTTAATTACACTTTCCCGGGAATAATTATCGGCAACCCGGAAAAGGGAATCCAGGCTGGGATCTTTAAAGGTTTCCATAAAATTCACCATGGCTCTCTTGACAAGCCGGCCATACCGGTCATCGAACTGATCCTTTTTGGTTTTATACATTTCGGAGATGGAATAATATTGTATCAGGATCAGGAGGATCACTGCAACCAGCGAGAACCATATGGCGATACGGGATTTCATTGATACAAATGTCAAAATTAATTTAATATCAGCAACTTACAAGCATATTCATTAACACAGCATTAACACAGCATTAACAATATGGACAGGTTTTACTTGGTAGTTTTGTATCAGCATTAAAATTAAAATTAAAAATCATGAAAAAAGCATTGACTATATTGTTCGTTAGTTTTTTGGTGCTGGCCTACCAGGGATTTGCAGAGTTGCAGGCGCAGAGTTCCGATTCCAGATCTTCATCCAGATCGAGTGTTCGTTCAAGTGGTATTGCCACTAGTTATTCCGACGGGGATGTTTTATATAGTTCCTGGTCACACCAGGATGAGGGCAGCTCACAACTTTCTTTAAGCAAGATGTTTGATCAGGAAACTGTATCGAAGGAGGGTAATTTTACTGTCGAGAAGAATTACAATATGTTGAAAATTGCAATTGAGGGTACGGTTAAGGAAGGTAACCTTAATATTGCCTTGAAGAAGCCTGATGGATCTGAATTCAATAACCTGACCATTGATAACTCTGCTGATGTACGATGGAC
Organism: Bacteroidales bacterium; assembly: GCA_016783865.1. Next base: position 4,931 of record JADHVS010000115.1, on the reverse strand, counting down.
GAAAGTTTTTTCAGAATATAAAGAAGAGTATGTGGGTAAGTGGACCTATGAGATAAAGGCGAATGCGGCTACGGGGAGGTATAATCTATCAATAACCACCCATTAAGAGAAACGGAATTGAATAGAGCTTTGTAGAAGTTCCTAGTTCCTGGTTCTTAGTTCTTAGTTGGGTGTGTGAGTGGGTGATAAAAAAGAAAAATAACTTCGATAAATTCAAAAGAATTACATAAAGGGATAAGCAATTATCCCTTTATGTATGTCTACGATTAAAAACTTTGAAGATCTTGAATGTTGGAAATTGGCTCGTGAATCCTGCGAGCGCATTGGCTTCGCCGAACTCAGAAACTCGTTTCCCCGTAGCTTGCTGCGGGGTTAGCGAGCACAATTAAAAATTTATATAAAGGATCGATGATTCCTCGCAGCTTGCTGCGAGGAGAGTCAATTATGTAGAAAGATTTATCTATTTACATATAAAGACAAATTTTCAAGAGATTTCTCCCTTAAAAAGCAAATCAGAGATTCGTCTGGATCTGTAATGGATAATATAGCTGAAGGTTTTAACAGAGGTGGTAATAAAGAATTTAGTCAATACCTTTCAATATCCAGAGGCTCAGTTGGTGAAGTAAAATCCCAGCTATATCGCTCAATTGATCAAAATTATATCTCTGCGGAAGAATTTAAAACCGCGAAAGATCTTTCAGATCAGATTGGTAAAGCCATTACAGGATTAATGAACTATTTAAAAAGAAGTAACCTCAAAGGATTCAAATATCAATAATCGTGCAAACCAAGAACCAGGAACCAGGAACCAGGAACTAAGAACTCTTATTTCATCTGGATTTTTGCCCAGCTGTCCCTCAACGTAACAGTCCTGTTAAAGACGAGCTTCCCAACTTCTGAGTCCGGATCCACACAAAAATAGCCTAAGCGCTGAAACTGAAATTTTGTACCGGGTTCTGAATCTTTCAGTCCGGGTTCGCAATATGCGGTGACCGTTTTTAGCGATTCCGGATTCAGGTTCGATCTGAAATCCTTGCCTTCCTCTGCTTCATCCGGGTTTTCGGTGATAAATAGCCTGTCGTACAGCCGAACATCGGCCTGGACGGCATGTTGCGCTGATACCCAGTGGAGGGTGCCTTTTACTTTACGGTTGGATTCTGATCCCCCGCTTCTGGTTTCGGGATCATATGTGCCCCTGACTTCGTTGATTTTTCCTGATGCATCCTTGATCACCTCTTCACATTTGATGATATACGCGCTCTTCAGCCTGACCTCCCTTCCTGGTGCCAGCCTGAAAAATTTCCCGGGAGGATCTTCCATAAAATCGTCCTGTTCAATATAAATTTCTTTGCAGAATGGAATTTTCCGACTTCCCATGCTTTCATCCTCCGGATTGTTTATTGTCTCCATCCATTCGGTCTTTTCATCCGGGTAATTGGTTATGACCACCTTCAGGGGATCAAGCACAACCATCACCCGGGGTGCTTTCTTATTCAAGTCTTCGCGGATGCTGTGTTCAAGTAATCCCATATCAATGATTCCATCCACCTTGGTCACTCCAACAGTCTCAGCGAAATTACGGATGGATTCAGGTGTATATCCGCGTCTTCTCAAACCTGATATGGTAGGCATCCTGGGATCATCCCATCCCTTTACCAGTTTTTCCTGGACGAGCTCAAGCAATTTCCTCTTGCTCATCACCGTGTAGTTGAGGTTGAGGCGGGCAAATTCATACTGGTATGGGCGGTAATCACCTGTTTTTAATTCATCAACGAGCCAGTCGTACAGTGGGCGGTGGACCTCAAACTCCAGTGTACAGATGGAGTGCGTTATCCCTTCGAAATAATCCGATTGTCCGTGGGCGAAATCGTACATGGGGTAAATACACCAATCCTTGCCGGTTCGATGATGGGCTGCATGTTTGATCCTGTAAATGACCGGATCGCGCATGTGCATATTTGGTGAGGCCATATCGATCTTTGCACGCAACACATGTGTCCCTTCTTCGAGCTCCCCATTCTTCATTTTTTCGAAAAGTTCCAGGTTGGTTTCAACCGGACGTGCCCGGCATGGACTTTCAACACCAGGCCGGGTTAGTGTCCCGCGCTGTTCACTTATAGCTTCTACCGACTGGTCATCCACATAAGCTTTCCCGTCTTTGATAAGCTGAACCGCAAAATCATATAACTGTCCAAAATAATCAGAGGCATAATATTCCCTGTCCTTCCAATCGAAACCGAGCCACCTGACATCTTCCTTTATGGAATCAACATATTCAACATCTTCCTTTACCGGGTTGGTATCATCGAACCTCAGGTTACATTTTCCATTGTACTTTTGGGCCATACCAAAATTCAGACAAATCGATTTTGCATGTCCGATGTGCAGGTATCCATTGGGTTCCGGTGGGAAACGGGTATGCACAAGTTTGTCATATTTGCCCGTTTTGAGGTCTTCTTCAATGATCGTCTCAATGAAGTTGAGGGATTTTGGTTCTTTAGGTGTCTCGCTCATAGATGTTTTTGCCATTCATAATATTTCGACTCGCAAATTTAGAAGTAAAAAACGGTAACCGCAAAATATGATTGTTGCCACCATTGGTGACCAGTCAATATAAACTTGATTAGAAGAAACACAGGATTTTGTATTTTAGCAGATCGGAATGTAAAAAATGGGCCTGATTCAAATTGAAAATATGGAGTTCTATGCTTTTCACGGGCATTACCGGGAAGAGCAGATTGTCGGGAACAAATTCCTGGTTGACCTTTCGATTGAGGCTGACATGTCTCTCCCTGCCGGATCGGATAATCTGAAAGATGCCATCAATTACCAGGTGGCCTACCGGCTGGTCAAGGAGGAGATGGAGAAGAAATCAAATCTACTGGAACACATTGCCAGGAGGATCATGGATGCTATTTATAACCAGTTTAACGGGATCGATAAAGTGACCGTAAAGGTATCCAAGATGAATCCCCCCATGGGTGGGGGAAGGATTGACCGGGTCAGTGTAACCCTCACACGGTGAGCATGGTGCAAGCATCAGAAATAAAAACTTGTCCCAAATGCGGGAGGGAATTTGAATGTTTCTCTGATGATGACTGTTGGTGTGAAAAATTACAGATTCACCGGAAAGATTACCTCGAAATAATTCAAAAGTATGATGATTGCCTTTGTGCTGACTGCCTGATAGATTATGCAGAGGAATAAATCATCAGACTGATTTTACCAGCAGGTCCTCTGTTTTCATGATATTCCCGACCTTATCAACTACCGAAACAGTATAATTATGAGCCGCCTTATCACCAGGTTTATCAATAAATGAATTTGGTTCCCAGGAAGTCTGCGGTTCAAATCCGATATCGGCTATTTTTTCGTTGTCCCTCCAGATCTCGTATTTTTCAATGGGTTCGGGGCCAGCTACAGGACTGTTCCATGACAGTTCTACCACGCGTTGTCCATCCTCTGTTTTTTGAGAAACAGCGGCCTTGTCAGGAGCTGATAAACCCCCTTCATCAACCTGGAAATAATTGGTTTTTCCGTCCTTTACTTTGCCGGTCATCTCCTCTACATGCAACCTGTCGGACTCACTTAATCCATCCGGAGTAATCTGGGCTGCTTCAATATTCTGAGTCAGCTGGCACTTTAATGAATCATCGTCGATATGGCCAATCCCGATTATGGCCGTATGCACTCCGGGAGTGGTCAGAGCATACTGGATCAGTGGTCTGCTTGGAAGTTCGCTGGTTCCAACCATCCTGACCACCTGGTCCGATGTATTGGTCCAGTTGGCTTCTTTGGTATACATGGCACCATCTGCAAACACCTTCATCCCGATGACACCCATGTCTTTTGCCCGGGCCACCTGGATGACATTGTTCTGCATGTTCATATTGAGTTTGTCGTTTGAATTGATGGCCACCAGCATTCCATCCAGGATCCCGTATTGGTCACGTCGGATCATATCCATCATTACCGGTGCTGAATAATGTCCCGAAAAACCAATATGGCGGATCAGCTTTTCATTTTTGGGATTCAGTCCGGTCCGATTGGTGCCATCCCTGACATCACGCAATACGGCCAGGGCCCCTATGTTTTCCATTCCTGGATGAGTTTCTTCAATACCCTCATAAAGGACATCCACTTCTTCCCTGTTAGTCAGGCTGTGGATGAGCACCATATCCAGGTATGCACCTTCCGGATAGTTGCCGCTTCCATCCCCGAAGACCTGGGAGAGGCTGCGTTTAACGTCATAAAGGGTGTGGTTTGGATTCACACCATTGGTCCGGTTTCCAACACCTTCCCTGGGAGAACCACCTTTACCCCACCGCAAGTGAGTTTTGGAAGTTAAGAATATGGATTTTCTCATGGGTTCATTATAGCCAACTCTTCCCGGTACAAGATCAATAGCCCTGAATGCACGGCCGTAATTCGACTGACTTGGACCGTACAGGTTGGATGTGTCAAAATAATTCACACCTTTCCTGAAGGCTTTGACAATGATCCCGGCCGGATCGAGATCCGGTGGCACCCACTGGATGGATGCCTGTCCTCCCAGTCCGAATGTAGTCACTTCAAAATCGATTTTACCAAAAGGTCTTTTCATCAGTTCGGGCACCGGTTCCCTTCGGCAACTGATGATATATGGGCTGAACGCTGCACCGGCAGTAACCGCTGCACTGGTTTTGAGGAAATTTCTTCTGGAATGGCTGAATGATTTCATGATTAATTGTTTTCTTGATTATTCAAAAGTAGTACATGGAATGGGTTAAATCAATTTATTATTTAAATCATACGAAAATTCAATTAGTAAGTGCGACGATTAAAGATCAAAGATAAGCGAGCTAGCTCGCTTATCTTTGAAGTGCTAAAAATTTCAATCGTTGCAAAATGACAAAGAAGAGTTATTGCCATCTCACAATGGAACAAAGGTA